>JAOAEQ010000005.1 GCA_026416715.1 bacterium | reverse complement strand
TAAGAGATAGCCATGAATGGGTGTCCAGAGAGTATGGACAATACCTAATGCTGCATAGCAATTTCGGATGGTATCGGTAATAATTCGGACTGCAGTGAGATCATAAATTTCGTTCAGTTCTTTTTTCTGTCGTTCCATTTTCCGATATATACTGTATAAATGCTTATGGCGCCCGCTAATTTCTGCAGGGATATGATGTTCTTCTAATTTTGATTGTAACATTTGTTTAACGGTTGCAATACTTGCTTCTCGCGCTTGCTGTTTTTTAGCGACTTGTTCAAGAAGTTTAAAATATATTTCCGGAAATAAATACCGCATACTTAAATCTTCTAATTCCGACTTGATTTTTCCTATCCCTAACCGATGAGCAAGCGGGGCATAAATATCAAGTGTATCCCGCGCAATCCGTTTTTGCTTAGCTTCCGGTAAATATTGCAGCGTCCGCATGTTATGCAAGCGGTCAGCAAGTTTTATCAGCAGAACGCGAACATCTTCTGCCATAGCGATAATCATTTTACGGAAATTTTCCGCAAGTCGTTCTTCCTGACTACGGAATGCAATAGCGCTAATTTTCGATACGCCAGCAACCAGATTCGATATATCTACTCCAAATTCGGACTTGAGTTGTTCTTGGGTGGTTGAAGTATCTTCCAGAGTATCATGGAGTAATCCAGCGATGATAGTGGTTAAATCGAGCTGAAGTTCGGTGAGAATGTTTGCTACTTCTAGACAATGTGAAACATACGGGTCACCAGATAACCGCATTTGTCCCTGATGTGCATGTTCAGCAAATTCATACGCACGGGCTAATCTTGAGATATCCGTTTGGGGATTTTGCTGTTTAACTTTATCAATTAGCTCTGCTATGGTCATATATATCTTCGACCTAAGTTTAGTCGAAGGAAAACTTTAAGTATATATTATATCTTCAGCTGACGGTAGCCGTGCAGTATATGCACTTTAGCTCTTAAAAGATAACCTACTTGTTTATACCCTATAGATTAAAGTCATCTATCCTGTTGTTTGATGTTTCAAAAAATATTTTTACGATGTTCGTTTTACATTATTATATTGCGTCGTGATTGCCATCAAAATCCATTCCGCAGATTTACTTAATTCCGAAATAGAAATACATTCTCGGGTAGTATGGGCATTTTGATATCCAACCGTAAGGCTTACAGTCGGAATCCCTTTTTGATTTATCACATTAGCATCGCTTCCGCCACCGGTACTTTCGAGTACTGGGGTCAACCCGACATCTTTTCCAGCGCAAATTAAATGCTGGACTAACGGATGGTTCTCTTCAAATGCAAACCGCTTAAATGATTCTGTTGTTGTTATTTCCACGCTTCCGCCATACTTACCCGCAGCATCTTCAATACACTTTTTCATCAGCGCTATTTGCTGGATTAACTTCGTTTCATTATGGCTGCGGGCACCGCCTTTAATTTCTGTCTTTTCCGGAATGATATTACGAGCGGTGCCACCGGAAATCAACCCGATGGTAGCTGTAGTTTCCGGGTCAATTCGACCGAGCGGCATCTGGCTAATTGCCCATGCTGCCATCTGAATTGCACTAATCCCATCTTCTGGACAAACTCCGGCATGCGCAGATTTACCGATAAACGTTGCATCCAGTGTAATTGCTGTCGGTTGCCGAACCGTTATCCGCCCTGCGTTTCCAGAACTATCCAACACTAACCCATAATCTACATTAATCGGTTCGATATCAAGATGGGTCGCTCCCAGAAGTCCAACTTCTTCCGCTACCGTGAACACTAGCCATACTTCATTATGCGGTAGATTGTATTCACGAATGACACGGGCTAGCTCAATCAGAATCGCTATACCCGCACGGTCATCCGCACCGAGAATCGTGTCCCCGGAACTATAAACCGTGTCATCTTTAATTACCGGATTAACCCCAGCACAGGGAACAACCGTATCCATATGAACTAACAGCAACCAGCGGGGAATATCTTTTGCTACTGCTGGTAGATGGTAAACCAGATTTCCACAATTTCCTTGAATTTTCGAACCGGTATCGTCTTCCGTTCCCGTGAGTCCTACCTTTTGCAATTGTAATTTGATATAGTCAGCGACATTCCGTTCTGACTTAGATTTCCCTTCGATTTTAACTAAGTCAACGAATGTTTCTAATAACCGCGTTCGATTAAGTTGCATGTATTCCCTCCAAAGATTGAAATAAATAAGAACAAAAAGGTATCATTACGGCCGCTCTGTCTCTTCTACGGTCTCTGCAGTTAACCCTTTTCTATATAATCCGATACATTAATTTTAATCGCTTTTGCCAATTGCTGACCGAGAAACATTTTCCCAATCCGTTCAAAGTCCGCTACCACATCGCTAACGTAGAATGTATATTCCGGTTTCAGCGAACGATCCGCAGTAAGATTCGCTTCACTTAAAACCTGTTTAACCTTATGCGCGGTAGCTGATGCGGAATCAACGAGTTTCACTTCTTTTCCGACCACAGTTGTTATACTTTTTTTTAATAGGGGATAATGGGTACAACCGAGCACTATGGTATCAACCCGTTGCGTTAATAACGGGGTTAAATACGCGCGGATAATCGATTCAGTAATCGGTCCGGTTAGCCAACCTTCTTCAACTAACGGGACTAATAATGGACAAGCGACAGAATATACTTTAATGGCTGGATTTATTCGCTGGATTATCCGCGGATACGCTTCACTACGTATAGTCGCTTTCGTTCCGATTACACCGATGCGATTATTTCTTGTTGTTGCTACTGCGACTTTTGCTCCCGGTTCGATAACACCGATAACCGGTTGCTTAAACTGCGATTGGATATGGTCTAATCCAGCGGCAGTACTACTATTACAAGCGACAACGAGCGCTTTAACCTGATGGGCAATTAAAAATTGGGCGGATTCAAACGCATATCGTCGAATCGTTTCGATTGTTTTGGAGCCATACGGCACCCGTGCAGTATCACCAAAGTATATCAGCGATTCGTTCGGTAACTGACGAATCAGTTCTTTAACGACAGTTAATCCACCAACTCCAGAATCAAATATCCCTATCGGTGCATTACTCATACATTATTTATTCTTGTTTTAAATATTTAATTTTAGCAATGATTAGTTCCTTTGGTCAAATAACTAATAGCACTGTAACCTAAACGATTCTTGCGGAGGTTACCTCTAAAACTACTGAGAATCCATACAGTTTAAAGTACAGAATAAATATCTCTTGCAAAAGACAATCTTATCTCAGTGAATAATAAATTTTCAAAACATTCCGTTTGATGAAGAATCCTAAAAAATCCAGATTGATGGGATTAAATGCGGTAAAAAAATTGGTCTAGAATATTTCAAAATTAACTTGTAGTATCAGTTATAATCATAAATATATCAATGGTATATAGCAGTTATAACTAAAAACTATCGTGTTCACTATAAGAATACAGTATTTCCTAAAATATTACTTGAAATGGGGTTTCGACTAGCGAAATAGGTCATGATAGGATAAAATTATTTAGGTTACATTGTTCATTTTATAGATTTAATCAACGATACATAACATAAAAATTAACAACTAGCGTTTTATGGGGTATAACGAGATAATCGGGCATACCGCAGAACTAACGTTTTTACGCAATGTTCTTCAATTCGGAAGAATTTCACACGCTTATTTATTTTATGGACCTGAAGGGATTGGCAAAGAGTATATAGCGACAAAATTTGCGACTGCGTTACTCTGTGAGACGCCGAACCAAGGTGATTCCTGCGGGTTATGTGAATCCTGCAAACGGATGCAGCATCAGGTGCATCCCAATTTCATCCGTCTCCAGCAGAAAGAAACGGATAGTTTTCTCAAAATAGATACTATCCGCGAGTTTCGAAAAGAAATTGGATTAAAAGCGTTTGAAGGAGCACGACGAGTATACGTAATTCCGGATGCGCATCGGATGATGCCGCAAGCTGCAAATGCACTGCTGAAAACGTTAGAAGAACCAGCGGAGAATGTGGTATTAATTCTCATCACAACGGATATCCAGGCAATATTACCGACGATTATATCTCGATGTCAGCTGGTTCGATTCTATCGTCTATCACGGGACTTGATTCAATCCCAGTTGATTAAACAATTTCAGATTAAAGAATCGGATGCAGAACTATATGCTTTGTTAGCGGAAGGTTCGCTCGGTCGGGCGTTACGTCTTGTAGAAGGTGATTTTTTAACGTTACGAAATCAAGTGTTAGATATCCTCAGCAAGTTTATCGGAGTGAAACCGATTAATGTTTTTCGTACAGCAGAAGATTTATTAAAAGCAGAGCTTGATTTTATTGAATTAATCGAATTATTGATTTTATGGTTCCGTGATATTCTAATCTATCAGAAAATCAGCCAGAAAAAGAGTCGGGTTTTATTGAATCCGGATAGAGAACCGGCAGTCGCACAATCCGCTATGATGTGGTCAACTGCACAAATCGAACAAGCGATTCAACAACTGAATTACATTAAACAAATATATCGCAAACTTGGCGGGAAAGGATATGGATCGACTAGCTGGTATGGTGGCATGAACCAGCAGTTAGCGTTAGAATCGGTACTATTACTCTTATCGAAGTGAAAAGGTCTAAATTCCAGAGCATAGTTTTAATAATCGCAGAAATTGAACCAAGATGAATGAACATGGTATGAATATGTCAATTAAACCTGGACAACATCGAGGAGAACAAACGGAAGAGAAAACCGTAGTCGATATTTTACTCTGCAGTTCACGCGCGATGCATTGTTATCTCGGATTGCTCGATAGCGAAATCCTTATCGAACCGGGGAAATATTGTATCCTAGAAACGGAAACCGGTTTGCAGTTAGGGCAAGCGATATCGATGCCGTATAAATTGCGAGTAGGTACACGTTGTCGACAGAAGAAACTATTTCGCATTGTTCGTTTAGCACAACAAGCGGATATAGAAAAATACGAACTTCAGGTTAAAAAAGAGAAAGAAGCATATCAACTCTGCCGGGAAGAAGTCGAAGAACGTGAAATCGGGATAAAAATTGTTAATGTTGAATACCATCCAGAAGAGAATACCTATTATTGTTTCTATACTGCTGAAAAACGAATTGATTGCCGCGAATTAGCGAAAGATATCGCGCATATATTAAAAGCGAAAATTGAGATTCGACAAATCGGAGCCCGAGATGAAGGGAGTTTACTTGGCGGAATTGGCAGCTGTGGGTTACAGCTCTGTTGCACGATGATTTCAAGCGATGAACTACCGTCTGTTTCAATGAAAATGGCGAAAGCACAGAATCTTGCGTTAAACCCGCAACGGATTTCTGGGTTATGCGGTCGGCTGATGTGTTGTCTGGCATACGAATTCGATGCGTATCAGAACAATGTTAAACCGAAAGGGAGAAGTAAACCACAGGATAACAATGCTTCTGATGAGGAACATGATAGTTAAGTTACCAGTCCGACATCACATGAACTATTAGAATGGAAACCAAATCGAAACAGATTGATTATGAATTTTCTTATATTAATTTAGTGGTTAGCTTTCAGTCAACCAACTAACCAACACCAACTGAAAATTTGTCGAGTTCTATGCAGGTTATCCTTGCCTCAAAATCTCCTCGTCGCGCGCAGTTATTAACCCAGATTGGACTCAAATTCACAATCGTTCCGAGTCATGTTGATGAATCTATTCATGTATCAAAGAATCCGGTTCTTGCAGTACGACAATTAGCAATAGCAAAAGCGAAATTCGTTGCGAAACAATATAAAGCTGGTTTGATAGTCGGAGCGGATACCGTAGTCGTTTTAGGCCAAAAAATACTCGGGAAACCTAAAGATATCACGGAAGCGCAACGGCTTCTCACTCAATTAAGCGGGAAAACGCATCGAGTTATAACTGGCATTGCAATAGTAGATGCAAAATCGAATCGAAAAGTGGTTGGTCATTGTGTTACTTTTGTGACCTTTCGAAAATTAACCAAAAGTGAGATAGACGAATATATCAAAACTGGAGAACCGTTTGATAAAGCTGGTGCGTATGGTATTCAGGGAAAGGGAGCACTATTCGTTAAACGAATTGAAGGGGATTATTTCAACGTCGTCGGTTTGCCATTAGTATTACTGATGGAGCTGATAAAAAGAGTACGAAAGGTCCCCAAGAGATAATATACACTACGAAATGGAAAGCCAACTTACCAATGGTGTGAGTTTTTCCTCATAATAGCATCTGGATAAAAGCTATAGTCGAATAGGATATGTTCGATATTTTTTTACCGCTTCGAACATAGCAATAATATTTTCCGGCGGAACGTTTGCTTGGATATTATGTACCTGACAGAAAACAAATCCACCACCGGGTGCGAAAATTTTTATCCGTTCTTTCACATGATGTTCGATTTGTTTTGGGGTACTAGTCAGGATACTCTGGGTATCACAACCACCGCCCCAGAACGAGACCTGAGTACCGAACCGTTCTTTTAATTTTTTCGGATCCATTTTAGCAGCCGAGGTCTGAACCGGGTTAAGAATATCTACTCCTGCATCAATTAAGTCGGGTATAAGGTCATAAATAGCTCCACAGCTATGCAGGAAAACTTTAACTTGGGAATGCTCCCGAACATATTGATATATTTTCTTATGTCGCGGTTTAATCAGTTCTGCATACATCTGGGGTGAGATTTGCGATGAAATTTGGGTACCTAAATCATCACCCATCTGGATGATTTGGATATAGTCACCAACGGCAGCAAGATAATCACGAAGATTAATTAGATGCGTTTCCACAAGACGGTCCATGAGTTCTTCCGCAAAAACTCGGTCACTAGCGAGATCAATCATAAACTGTTCCCAACCGCGAAGTCCCTGGCCAGATTCTAGAATATTTCCACCGAAGCCACCCATAATCGCATAGTTGGTATATCGATAAAGCCATTGTGCCCGACGATGTAACCGTTCTAATTCTTGGTCAGTATAAATATAAAATTTATATTTCCGAATATCTTTCGGATATTTTGATTTTTCGAGCGGATGCTCACATCGGGTAAAATAATAACTGCCATCCGGCATTTGTGCGATAATCTTACCCCGTTTATCTTTAACCACCCAAGCATTTTTCTGACGGCGCAAGTTCAATGCGCTCGGAATTTCGGCTGGTGAACCATCGGGTAACGTCCATTTTTTCCACCGACGCCGATCAGGACATATTGAAGTATTTTCTAAATCTACAACATCAACTTCAAATAAATCAATTATCTCTTTTTCAACTTCAGCTAACTGTTGCATCCAATCATATATCCGCGTTACACCGGTTGTAATCCCGAGTTTTTCTTTTAACCGATGGTATGCTACTGCCATAATTCCAGTTGACCGCATTGACCCGAAATCAATAGGAACTTTATCCGGTTCCTGGTGGTTTAACGCTTTTAATACCCGTTCACGTGACGTCATAATTACGATTGGATCCAATTATTAAATATTTATTTTGTATTTATTAGTATATCGTAAAATGGGAAAAAACGGAATATAAAATTTCGGATATTGCAAAAGTTTGATAAAAACCGCTATAATTAGTGCATATTCAATACATTTTTCTTTGGGGAGGTAAAAACCAACCATAACTATGAACATATCTCAATCGAATTTAGCCAAATTAACTACTGAATATCGGGGATATTTAACAGGTGATAAAATCAGTCGATTTTTTCGTGAGTTTGGGATAAAATTCGCTGCCGGGCATTGGGCGGCGGGTGATTTTTGCGACCGATTTGCGCCAGCGGGATATTTCAGTCAAGATAAAACCTTTGAACCGGGGGTAATCGGGCAGATTAAGCGAGTTGCAGCTGCTGGAATTGAAGGTATTGAATTTCACGAACAAGTGTTTATCGATGCGAACTATAGAGCTGATAAAAATAAAATTAACGAGATTAAATTAGCCTTAAAAAAGTTTAAGGTTACCCCGACGAATATGAATACCAATTTATTTACTGACCCGAAATGGAAACTTGGTGGGATAACCAATGCAAATAAACAGATTCGGAAAGACGCGCTGGCTATAGCGTTACAAGCGGTAGAAATCGCTGATGCGGTTGGGTGTTCGAGTGTATCGCTCTGGCCTGGTTCTGATGGATGGGATTACAATTTTGAAGTAGATTATGGACAGATGCTTGATTGGTTCATTGACGGGTGTATTGCGATAAATAAAAAAGCGAAATCGTATGGGTTGAAGTTTGGGATAGAAGCGAAATTAAAAGAACCGCGGGAAGGAAATATGGTAGTATCTACCACGCATCTAGCTGCGTTGATTGCAAAAGAAGTCAATCAGGTGTGTGGCGGTAAAAATATGGGGGTAGCTATTGATTACGGTCATGAACAGATGTATGGCGTTGAACCTGGAGCGATGTTATATACCATGAAACGGTTTGGTGTGCCAGTAACCAATTTCCATCTGAATAATGCTAAGTATCATAGTAATGATGAAGACCGAATAACGGGTACTGGCGATAACTGGAAACTTGCGGAATTCTGTTATGCAGCGATTGATACCGGGTATTCTGGCTGGTTCGGTGAAGACCAGTTTACCTATCGGATTGAACCGACTAAAGCAATGGCGTTATCCCGCGAGTTATTCGCTAATATCATGAAAAAAGCGCTGTTGATTTATGCGAAAAAATCTGTACTTAAAAAAGCGCAAGCGACTGGAGATGCTGCCGCAACCATTGATGTGGTTAAAGAAATCCTAATATAAATATTACGCAATGTTGCTATGCGAAATCTGAAATGAGATTTGATGCTGGGCGGTTAAAAAGTAGAGAGTTAAGGTTACTGTTAACTGGAGTATTCGGAGTTTGAAATAAGGTGTTATTGCGGTAATATGATTCGGACAGTGGTTCCTTTATTTACCGCACTCTCGATTTCGATTTCTCCGTGATGGTCTTCAATTATCCGTTTCGAAATTGTTAATCCTAACCCGATACCATCAGGTTTGGTGCTGTAGAACGGTTCGAATAAACGTGATAGTTGCGTGGCGGGTATCCCACAGCCAGAGTCAGATATTTCTATAATAATTTTATTCCCCTTTTTCGTTGTGGTTAATGTGAGCGTTCCACCTTTCGGCATTGCATCTCGGGCGTTTAATATCAGATTGAGAAAAACTTGGGTCATCTGTTGTGTATCAAGGTTAACCGCAGGTAGTTGCTCTGAATAGTTTTTTTGAATAATAATATTCGATTGTTCAAGTTGATATTGACATAACTGTAATGCTTTTTCGAGGACAGCGTTAATATCCTGTTCGGTAACCTTTATCGGCATCGTTTTCGAAAAATCGAGAAAATTCGAAATAATTTGATTCATCCGGTCAACTTCATGCAGAATATCATTAATTTTATTCAGTACATTTTCCTGATTCGATACATCGTCTTTCAGCAATTCGGCAGTACCGCGAATGATTCCGAGTGGATTGCGTATTTCATGCGCGACGCCGGCAGCAAGTTGACCTACGGCACGGAATTTTTCTGCAGAAAGTACCTGCTCTTCATAATGCCAGAGGGTAGTATAGATTCGATTCATCGTGGTTATCGTCGCAATGATTAACACTACACTAATGAGACCAAGCACGAGGAGACTATTGCGGATACGGAAAATCACCCGCGCAAAATCTGCACCCGCTTCTATTCCGAGTACTGCAACCACCTGATTTTCGTTATTCCGAATCGGCGCATATCCGCGTTTATAAAAATTCTGTTTTAAGGTATAGAGGATAGACGATTGCGCTTGACCAGCATACGCTGAATCGATTTCAGCCGCATCGATTTCTAATAATCGGTTAGGATATCCGATTGCGATCGTGGTATTTGCATCTACTAATGTCTGTAAATGGCGATTGATAATAAATATTTCGCGTAATCCATTGAGATTTTTTATCTTATTCAGTTGCGTTCGCAAACGGATATATTCCGGTTTCGTTTCATCACCGGATTTCAGCTGAGAAACCATCGTACCATCGATGAATAACGCAGCGGTATTCGCAATGTAGACGAGCCGGTATCCGAATTCGTCATCCAGCGTTTCGCGAATCGAAAGATAAAATACCCAGCCGATAAAATTGATTAATACCAGCAGGATAATCATTAAGATTATGTTTCGGCGAGTAGCTTTCCGTCTGCGGTTAGCATGCGGCATAATTTCAAATCCGTTTTTAGTTTTTTAGGTGATTATGGTGTTTTCCCTTCAACAATCACCGTCAGCTCACCTTTCCAAGTTCGCTTTACCGTTTGCAGAATGACTTCTTCTACTGTCCCGCGTATAATTTCTTCAAATTTTTTTGTTAACTCCCGACAGAGTACTATGCGTCGGTTACCGAGAACAGTTTGTATATCTGCAAGTAAACTGGTTATCCGATAGGGAGATTCATAGAATACCAAAGTACAATCCAATTCTGATATCGACTGTAACTTATTCTGCCGAGCAACGGATTTCCTCGGGAGAAACCCGAGAAAAAGAAAACTATCTGTGGGTAATCCAGCTATTGATAATGCAGTAATGATTGCACTCACTCCCGGAACGGGTATAATGTTTATGCCTGCTTCTATAGCCAGATTAATTAAAACGTATCCCGGGTCTGAGATACCTGGCGTACCCGCATCGGATACGAGCGCAATTTTTTTACCGGATTGAAGGTCTCGTAATAATGCTTTTCCTTTCGTATATTTATTGAAATCATGATAACTAGTTGTCGGTTTTTGAATGTGGTAGTGGTTAAGTAGAATTCGAGTATGCCGGGTATCTTCGCAGGCAATCACGTCAACTTCGTTTAGAATCCGTATTGCCCGATACGTTATATCTTCTAAGTTACCGATAGGCGTGCTAACGATATATAATATTCCGTCCATCATACAAAATTATACTTGACCTGATTGTGTTTGGTCAAATAAATAAAATAATAAATAAAATATTGATAGACAAAATTAGATAATGTAAGGTATACTCACCATTGGATACTATACATTCTGAAAAAGGAGGGTTATTTTCTATGAATAGGTTATCACGGTTTCATTTAATTGTTCTTTGTATTGGGTTAATTGGAATTGCCGGAGCGATTAATTTCGTGGTATCTGCGCCTGTCCAGAAAACTGTTCTTGCTGAACTATTCACCGCCAATTGGTGACCCTACTGCAAATACGCTGAATCAGCGTTCAGCCAGTTGGCTGAAAAGTATGGGTCTGAAAAATGTATCGTTCTTGAATACCATACGAATGACGAACTTGCTACTTCGCAAACTGAATCGCGAGCGCAGTGGTATAATGCCCGTGGATTACCGACCGCAAAATTTAACGGAACGAAAACTCAGGTTGGCGGTTCGGAAACCATCCAGACCGAATATGAAAAAATCGTTAATGAACTCATGCAAACTACAGCATCGTTCAGCATAACTCTTTCAGGAAACATCAGCTCGGAACATGCAATGATGAAAGCTACTGTTACTCCCCTAACAACAGCGACACGGTCAAACCTGAAATTTCGCTGGGCGATGTATGAAGATAATGTTGAATTGAAAGGCAAGCGGTATCGGTTTGTAGTTCGGGAAATAGTTACCGAAGATAGTTTGCCCTTACAAGGGAAAAAACCGGTAGATATAAAAAGAACGTTTAAGGTCAATCCGGCATGGAAATATACGAATCTTGGCATCGTTGCATTCATTCAGGACGATAGTTCGAAAGAAATTTTACAAGCAGCGGTATTTAAAGCTGGTAAATAATTTGAGAAGAAAAGAATCTAGAGAAAGAGATTTGAGTCTAGAAGCAGTTGAACCTTTTCTTTTATCCCGATGCTGAATTTTTAGTTTCATACCCTCAAATCTCTTTTTCAACATTGGTTTGGTGATGAATATCTATTTATCAGGCGCAATAGCTGCCGGTCGCCAAAAGGTAGCTGTATATCAGCGAATAGCAGGAATCGTTTATTCGCTAGGTCATAAGATAACCAGCCCGCAGGTTTTTGACCCGAATGTTACCGATGATGGTAAAGGTGAACCCGCTGACCCTACCCAAATCTTTTTACGAGATATGCAGCAGTTAGCGGAATCTGAACTGGTGATTGCAGAAATTTCTATTCCGAGTCTAGGAGTTGGCTACGAAATCGCTACCGCTATTCATCAGAACAAACCGGTTCTCTGCCTTTACGATATTGCTGAATCTGCAAAACAACGGATTTCAGCCATAATTCGGGGTAATCCTTCTCCTTTATTAACCGTACAAGGATATACCCAGGATACGTTAGCGGAATGTATCCAGAGCTGGGTAGATCATCAGATAACAACTCGGTCTTTATGATACACTTGCTTAAAAGAACTATTCCCAAGTAAAATTATTGCTCCATTAGATTCAAATTCTGGTTGCAATGCCGGAGTGGCGGAACTGGCAGACGCAGTGGACTCAAAATCCACCGAGGCTCACCCCTCGTGGGGGTTCAACTCCCCCCTCCGGCACCAATCCATCTCAATTATGGCTCAAGCATCAAGCTGTAAAGCCATGCATCCATCTCACCAGATACAGTTAGCGTATGGGAAAGATACATTAACCGTAACTGTCCCCAAACAGACGCAAGTTCTCACTCCTGATGATACCATCGTTCCACTCGCTCGACCGCATGAAAGTATTCTAGAGTCACTACGAAATCCAATCGGTTCGGTATCGTTATATGCACTTATCCGAAAAAAACGCCCTAAAACGGTGTGTATTGTCGTTTCGGATTATACTCGCCCGGTACCGTATAAAATTATTCTACCGCCGCTATTATCAGAATTACACCGAGCTGGGATTCATAACGAACAAATAACCATTCTGATTGCGACCGGCATGCATCGAGCATCTACTCCCGAAGAACGATTAACCTTATTCGGTCAAGAGATTCTAGAATCCTATCGTGTGTTCGACCATACTGCACTGGATAAAACTTCGTTAGTTTCTTTTACGCTCAACGATATTTCGGTCTCGGTGAATAGACGGTATGTGGAATCAGATATGAAAATTTTAACTGGATGTATCGAACCGCATTTTATGACCGGATTTTCCGGTGGGAGAAAATCTATCTGTCCTGGTATATCCGGACTCGATACGATGAAATATTTTCACGGGCCGAAGTTACTTGAATCACCGTTTGCTATCCCGGGAAACCTCGACCATAATCCTTGCCATGAATTTGCCGTAGCGGTAGCTAAACGGGTAGGGGTAGATTTTATTCTGAACGTGCTCGTAAACCGAGAGCAGCAGATTACCGGCGTTTTCTCTGGTGATTTAGACCAAGCGTTTTACGCTGGGGTACAACAATGTGAATTGCAGACGTTGGTTACCGTTGAACAACCGTTTGAGATTGTTATAACCACGAACGGCGGGTATCCGCTCGACCAGAACTTCTATCAATCGGTTAAAGGATTAGTTGGTGCGTTAGCGATTGTTAAAAATGGCGGAACGATAATTTGTGCTGCGGAATGTTCTGACGGAGTTGGGAGTCCGGAATTCCGTAAATTATTATTCAATATGCAATCGCCGGAACAGTTTATCCAGATGATTTCAGCGCCGGATTATTTTCAACTCGACCAATGGGAAGTAGAAGAGTTAATAAAGGTATTACGCAAGGTAACCGTTCAATTTTATTCAACTGGCATATCGTTTGAAGAACTGAAACGATGTCACGTCCAGCCGATTTCGAGCGTTGAAGCTGGAATTAACCTTGCTTTGACTAGATATGGATCAAACGCAACCATTGCGGTTATTCCAGACGGACCGTATGTTTTAACCAAAGTAAAGAAAACTGGATAGAACGTTGCGTTTGAGATTGGATGGAACTCAAGACATCTTCATCTTACGTATTTTGCACTACCAATGATTTCACTTATTGCTAATCCGACCGCTGGGAATCCGAAATCGTTCGACCGGAAGAAAGCGATTCTTAACCTCGTGGCGAAACGATTGAACATTCCGATTTACGGGTTAGATTCGAAATCGAAATCTGAATTTCAATCGATAGCACAATCGCTCTCTTTTGAGAGCGAGATACTCATCGTTGCTGGCGGAGATGGTACGTTTTCTGATGTGCTCAACGCGAAGATAAATCCTAAAATTATATTAGCGTATTTACCGCTCGGTTCCGGCAATGCGCTCCGGTACGGATTGCACTTACCGAACTCGGTTGAAAAATGGCTAACCGTTTTTTCTCGGAAACAGATACAAGAACTGGATTTGATACTCTATAATACTACATATCGCTGTTGTTTTTCCGGATTCGGATTCGAAGCGAAAGTGATGCAAGACCGGCAGGTGATGCGCCGAAAAGGATATAACGGTCTGCTAGCGTATGGTATTCCGATAGCAAAAGGGATACTGTTCCGAGAACCACGGTTTTCAGCAACGATTGAAATTGATGGCGAAAAAAAATCGGTCGATAATATTCTCACCATCAGTCTAGGAAAACATCCATATTATGGTTATGGAATTAAAGCGAATCCGTATGCAAAATGGAACGATGGATTGATTCATATTCGGCCAATAACCGAGTCTTCAGCATCAATAAGCTGGCGGATTCTCTATGCTTTTTACGGAACGTTAACCCCAAAAACATATTTTTCCGGGAAGAATGTTACGATTACAACTGAATCCGAGCAACCGATCCAATGCGATGGTGAGTTTATGGGAACCGCAACAACTGCAACCTATACGATTCTACCGAAATGTATAAAAATAATCATGTAAATCACCGTGAATGGAACGAATGGAACCCGAATATTGCAGCAGAACGCAAGCGCTATTCAATTTTTTTCAAGCCAGTCATAGGTTTTTGGGATGACGGAATCTTTCGGGACGAATTCAATCACCAGAAAAAAAACCAGCATACTATAATACTATAATACTAGGGTAGAATTACTTGCTCCTGTCGGAGTTAATGCGGTGCAGTGTAGCAGGCAAACTGCTCTTCGTATATCCCTAATAACAGATATGATAGAATTCACAGGTTGGGCAGGTTTCTTTCGATTCCGCAGTATGCTTAAACGGAACCTTTGGATCCACAATCTCCTTTAGTAATGAAAAAATAATCTTTTCTAACTTCTCATAAAGTTTATCCATTGGTTCAGGCTCATTTTGAGCGAATAGGGGACACTCGATTAAATTCGGGGTTAACCGATTTTTCCCAAGGAGTAGGAACATACTCTGCAGTTGAGATAATGGAACCTTTTTATCCTCGGAATATAAGAGGAGATAGAACGGGAGTTGCACCGTCGGAATCGCTTTCTGCCAAGTGTTACGGTCGGTAACATTGAGTTTATCGAATTTAATCTTATAGTTATTAGGATTCGCTGCAGTTTTATAATCGATAATAACATAGTTGTCACCCCGAGATTCAACTCGGTCGAGGTATCCTTTCAGAACAAAACCATTTTTAGTTATGGCTATTCGGCGCTCTAATTCGAGAATAGTTACGGAAGTATTTTTAATGATTTCTTTTTGGTATTCTTCGAGAAACTCTTGTAGATGCTGCAATACCTGAAGGTATAACATATAGCTTGCCCCGGTTAACGTTGAACCATAATCTTCTCGGAATCGTTCTTGAACCAACCGCCTTAACTTGTTTAATGACAATGCTTGTTCGGTTAACGGCTGACCGATTAAATCTTTGAAATATTTGTTTAATAAATCATGCACCATACTTCCGATTTCTCGTTGTTCAGTCTGGTCAGTAATCCCTTCTTTCTCCTGCAATCCGAGCACATCCGCAAAGTAAAATTGCAGCGGGCATACTAAATACCGGTTCAGTGAACTCGGGCTGAATTCAAATTGCTCTAAGAATTTAATCATATCCGCTGTTTTCGCAATCGGTTTCGGCTGGTCAGTATGTAAATCTACCGCATATTGGATAGTCTGGATATATTGTTCCGCAGTTTTAACTTTTTCCGTCTGTTGTTTTTGCCAGAGCAATCGTTCCGCGAACCGGCTTTTTTCTTTTTCATCAGTCTCGATGAACAAGAGATGCACCGAGTTCGCTCCTTTAAATAAGGTATCGAGATAGTAGGCGAGAAGTTGTTCTCGATCGCGATACGTTGGCAGATGGAGTTGCTCACGAACTTTCACCGGCAGTAACGTATCTTCCCGTTTAGTTGACGGAATAATCCCTTCATTGAAATCAAGGAAATAGACCGTATCGAATTTGATATTTCGGGTTTCGAGCAGACCGAGCACTTGCAGACCACGAAGCGGAGTCCCGGAAAATGGAACCGAACAGGTTTCAATATATTTTTTAAATAGTAAAAAATAATTATTTTTTTCCGTAAATTGCAGGTTGGAAATGAGCGAATTCGATACCGTATCGAGGACAGCGATAAACGCTTCTGAATACGGATAAAAAAACTGATGCATTTTTGCCGTGCTATGGTCATAAATATATTTCAGAATAGAGATAGCGTTTTGTGCGAATTCAGCGATATTATTGAACTTGGTTAATTTTAAGATTGTTTCCTTATGGATGGACTGCAGATGGGCTAGTAAGGTATCAGCGTTCATGTTCGAATCAGGTACATTTTCCAGTTTTTTTGATAATGCTGTTCGCAAATCGGAATCGGATTCGATTTCAGTTAATGTCCAGAACGTGCGGTTCCGTTTCTGTAAAAGGATTTCTTCAACCGTATGCATTAGAATTCGAGTCGGTTCAGTTGCTGTCGTTCCGTTAAAATAAATGTTTTTCGTATAGGGATGGAGAATAAACTCGATATATCGCGGGATATAGACTCTGCCCTCATCATCAATCGAATTGATGAGTTCCATTAAACAATTGAAAAATCCGAATATCGGAGTTCGGTTCAGCGGATAACCGAGTGCAATGTTATATGCGGATTCATCAAATTGCGATAATGTCTGATGTAACAGTGGAAATAAAGTTTCTGATGTCGGTAGAACGATTACCGTTTTTTCGTCTAACGCCGTCTGTTTTCCCATATCGGAATTAGGATGTAAGAGCGTTTGCAAAGCGAACACCTGCCCATGCGTATCCGGACTTTTATAAAAATAATATTGCGGAGTAGCCGGCGGTTGCTCCGGAAACTGCGGTTGTTTAAAGCCCAATTCCTCAAGTTTTGTATCTAATCCAACCCCCTGCTGGAAATAATAGAAAACCGTTTGAGCACCTTTAAGTTTTCGGACGATTTGTTTTTCCGATTCGGTAAATGCATAGAACCCAGCAAATATGATCCGGTTGAATTCGTTAAGATAGTCTTTCGAAATATTCTCCGCAACAGTTCGATACCGATACGCCCGAGTTGAATATCCTTTTTCCGCGAGCGATTGATAGAACTGCGTATAAAAATAGGATAAAGATTGTAATCGCGCTGCGGTTTGTTCTGGAATAGCGAGTGCTGGTTCGATTTGCCGAATTCTATCAACTGGAACCGATTCGATATACAGTTCTTCTAAATCATTAAACAGCTTGATACCGAGCGGGAAAAAATTATCCGCAGTCAGAAAATACTGACCGCCAAGCGGTTGGTAGGTTTCCGTCGGTTGCGTATGTAAGTTGAATAAGAGCGCAGTTGCATCGAGGACATCGAGGTGCCGATCGTATTTTCCTAACTTTTCGATATATATAAAATCAATAAATTCATCTATTGAAAAGATAACCGGCGGGATAATACTCGTTTGGTTTATCCGAGCAAGTTCTTTCCGGAGGAAATGCGCAGGTCGTTTTCCCGGAAACACGACCAGATTCGATGAATAATCTTTGCCATCAGCAATGAGATTATGCGCAATGCATTCAATGAAATTTTCTTTAGCTGAGATAATTTGATATTGCATAGAATACGGTACCGGATTCCATCCGCTGCTACCTTAGTGCCGTTGTATTTTGGAGGTTATATTTCATTTTTCTACCGCCGAGCTGAACGTTTGACAAAGAACCAGTCTAATATTTCTCTGCGGTTTTAGCGAACTTTGCGGTGAAACAAAATTCTGTTCTTCAGTATAGTTTAAATTTTAACTAATCGGTTCAAATCAATATATCCGATATACCCTTCAACAGGTTTATGCGGATATATAGCTGATACTAATTCTAGATATTGCTTAACCTGTGCGTGGTATAATTCTTCACGGTCAGATTCCGTTCCCGTTTTATAAGAGACAGCGGTAATGCGGTCATCATCAAGAACAATTCTATCCAGACGGAATAATCGTCCATCCGGCGCTACCAATTCCTGTTCACGGAGAACGCGCCGACCAGGTTTTGACGTAAAATATTCTTTAACATCCGGATTCGATAAGAACGGAATCAAACTCTGAATCAATCCTTGCGAATCAAGTGATTTATCCGATAACGTCGTATCTTTATCGATAATTCCGTTGAGTTGCTGGTCGAGGTTACTATCTTGATCTAGAAACTCTATTTCCGATAGAATCCGATGGATTAATTCACCGCGTTCTTGCACCGCATCAGTTAACTTATCTTGCTGCTTTGATAGGAATGTTTTCCCTGCAGAAGTATGGCGCAGGGTGAATCGTTTCGGTGTTTCTCTTTCTTTTCCAATAGTTTTCAGCGGTTTATTACTTTGCGGCGGATAATCGGATATCGGAAGTAATGGCATCGGAAATTTAGCTGGAACCGTCTGTTCACCAGCAAAATATTTTTCGTCATTGCTAACCCCAATAATATACAGTTCTCCAATCGCGCGAGTCATAGCGACATAAAGCGTATTCAACCGATTCACACATTCTTTCAACCGTTCTTGGTCATAACGTTGCTGTAAATAATCAGTTGCTTCAGCCAGTGATTTGGTAATTTTTAACACCGTGATATTTTCGCCAGAATCATCCATTACATAATCGAATCGTATCGCATCAGCATCATAGACGACAGAAATCACTACCGGAAATTCGAGTCCTTTTGCCTTATGGATACTCATGACCGATACCGCATCAACCGATTTCGGTACCGCAATATTCCAGCTGGTATCTTCCGATTCTTCATCAGCGGAATACGTTAAAAAACTGCCGAGCGAATTCAATCCTTTCCCTTCGAAATCTTTAATCACTTCAAGCAGTTTGATAAACGTCGCTTCATGGCTCGATGCATACCGTGGTAGTATTGAATATATCCGATATATTTCCGTCATTAAATCATACAGCGGCAGATATCCGACCGATCTAAATAACGGGTCGAAATATTTCTGCCAGAGTTCGGGGAAATCCGTCCGAAATGCGGTATATATCGGGCGGAGTTTTTGCGTATTAGTTTGAAACAAGAATTGATGAATCCTCTCGATAGAGATCGAATGCGAAGTATCCTGAGCCAACGCTCGCTGGAAAATATCACCTAAAATAAACGTTGCAAACGATAAATCGTCCGGCGGTGAATCGAGAAATTTTAATAATGCAATCAGTTCACCAACAACCTGCTGTTTCCGGATATCCAGCGCGCTATATGAAATAAAAGGGACGCTGATTTCGTTCAACCACGATGAAATTTCTGTAACCTTATCATTTTTATAGGTTAATATGGCGATATCTGACCAACGATACCCGCGTGATGCTAATTCTTGCACGAGCGATTGAATATATGTTTTTTCTTCCGGAACATCCGCATTCTTAGCGAATAGTTTGATTTCAACATACCCTTTATTTTTATGTTCATCTTTAACCGATTGTTGATAGCTCGTTAATCCGGAGCGTTCCCCTGCGGAACGATATTCAGCGAGCGAATCTTTTAGTGTCGGTAGAATACCCTGGAAAACTGTTCGGGTAAGTTCAACGATTTTCTCATAACTCCGATAATTTATCGGCAGTTCATCTACCTGTTGGTGAACCGACCCGAACGGTTGAACTTCTCCGGTAACCATTCGTTGCATGATTTGAAAATCCGCATTTCGAAATCCATAAATCGCTTGTTTGGTATCGCCGACGATAAACAAACTCCCTTGGGTAGCGAGCGAATTCTCAATGAGCGGTTTTAAGTTCTCCCATTGGATCGGGGAAGTATCCTGAAATTCATCAATCAGATAGTGATAAATTCTATCTCCGAGTCGGAAATACACATCCGGGATAATTTCTGCATTGATATATTCCACCAACCGTTTACTGATATCTTCAATGAAAACCGTTCCTTCCTGTCGTTTAACCTGGTTCAAGGTTTCCATGAGTTCCGTATACATTTTAAGATAGGGATAATAGAATGATTTCGCATGATATTCGCGATATAGCCGAATCGCATCGGTTAACTCTGTCCATAACGATAGAATCCGCTGATACATTTCATTTTGCTTCGCATTGTTACCCTTTGGTTGATTCACCGGGTTCGACTTAATTCCACAGTCGAGCAGGTCAGCGTATGCGTTCCGTTGAATTGCCTCGTAGATTTTGGTAAACGTGTTTTTCCCGCTGATAACTAAACTAGAGTTACGCAATGCCTGATACAATTTCTCTGCTCGGTCAGCAATCGTTTGTTTCGTTTCTTCAATTTCTCGCTGGTAATCGTAAACCGTTGGTGGTTTCGTAAGTGCGGAAAGTTTCGTATAGAGTTGCTTAATTTCCTCCAATATTTTCGATGCCGGATCCCAAACATAACCTTTTTCACTACCGATTTGTTCCTGTATCCGTTGGATGATTGATTCAATTAGAACCGCTGGTTCCGTACCCGGTTTAACATTACGCAGGTAACGATAGAACGCATACTCAATCAACTCGCTATTATCCATCACAATATCGAATTCCGGCGGAAACCCGAGGTCGAGCGCAGACGATTTAAAAATCGAGGTCATAAAGCTATCAATCGTTCGGACTTGTAAATCCGTATAATTCGATAGGATATTGGTTATCGCTTGTTCCGCTTTTTGACTCAAGCTATTTTTGTCAAGGGAAGTAACCGCTAAAATCTCGTCAGTTTTATCCGGGTCAGCAAAATAGATTTTTTTCAACCAATCGAGAATCCGGTCTTTCATTTCTTTTGCAGCGTTATTCGAGAAGGTTATCGCCAGAATATTTTGCAATTGGTTATACGGGATTTGTTCGGATAAGAGGAACTGGACGAACCGAAGCGATAACGCATGGGTTTTACCCGAGCCAGCGGATGCTTTCAGGATAGTAAAGTTCGGGAACTGCAACTCGGTATCTTTCGTTAATATCGGTTCACCCGACATAGAAGATTGAAATGAAGTTCTGATGAAGTTGTACGACACTATATTATACTGTAAAACCACGGAGGAAGCATAGGGAAAAATCAGCCTGAACAATTTAGAACTCTTGCGGTCAAACCTCGTTGAACAACCACGAAGCGATGCATTTTTGTTGAGCTGACTAGCCCCTAGCTAAAGCTAGGGGCTAGTCAGCTGGTTCACAAGGATTTACAAGGAAATGAATTGCCCCGAGCTTAAGCTCGGGGTAACCTGAATGCACAATAAGGTTGGTGTCCCCAGTGAGATTTGAACTCACGTTACCGCCTTGAAAGAGCGATGTCCTAGACCGGGCTAGACGATGGGGACATACCTCTCGATGAGGGGAAATCTAACATCCCAAATCTAAATGTTAAAATATATAGAAATTTCTGAGAGTATTCAACTAACAACTGACAACTGGTAAACCTGGTGAGCCGCGAAGGGATCGAACCTTCGACTCCCTGCTTAAAAGGCAGGTGCTCTACCACTGAGCTAGCGGCCCCCATTCAGTATTCACGCAACATTCCCTGCCGTAGCAGGGCAACAGCTCACGGAAATTAAACGCTGCTTATCAACATAACAGTTCAATCGAGTTTTTGAGCTAAATATTTTACTCTAATATCGTTATTTTTGTCAATTTTAATTATTCGGTTTTAAGTGTAAAAACGAATATAATCACATCAACTACGGTGGATTATTATCGTATGATTAAAGCGTGAAATAATGTCGGGTTCGTTCAACAACCGCAAATGATGGATACTATTTTACACTTAAAAGATATTCCGTAAAATCATTGTTTGGTCTCGGCGAGCGCCAACGGATAGGATAGCTATCGGCACATTAAGATACTCTTCAAGCCAATGGAGATATTTCTTCGCATTTGCTGGTAATTGTTCGTAATCGGTGATTCCATTCGTCGGCTGGTTCCAGCCTGGTAATTCCTGATATACCGGTTCGCAACGTTCTAATACTTTTAGACTATACGGAAATTCGGATAAAATGTTCCCGTTAACTTTATAGCCAACGCACACTTTAATCACGTCCGTTTCATCGAGAACATCGAGTTTGGTTATCGCTAAACTTTCAATACCATTTATCCGCACCGCTTTACGCACTGCAACAGCATCAAACCAACCGCAACGGCGCGGTCTGCCAGTAGTCGCGCCGTATTCTTTCCCACGTAACCGCATTTTTTCGTCTATATCCGGCGGGAATTCCGTCGGAAATGGTCCTTCCCCGACTCGGGTACAGTATGCTTTCGCTACGCCGATAACATGGTTGATTTTCGTCGGACCTATCCCGACACCGATACACGCACCGCCAGCAATCGGACTGGATGAAGTGACATACGGATACGTGCCGAAATCTACATCGAGCATCGTTCCTTGAGCGCCTTCGAATAAGATATGCTCATGATTATTAAGCGCTTGTTCGACGATAAGTGACCCGTCAACAACATACGGTCGAATCCGATCCGCTAACGGGAGATATTCGCTGAGAATGTCATCGAGTTTAAATCCAGGATGGTTATATACCCGTTGCAAGAGATAATTTTTTTCCGCAAGCTGGATTTCAAGCACCGACTTGAATTGTTCCGGGTCAATATAATCGGCAATTCGGATACCAACCCGTGCCATTTTATCCGCATACGCCGGTCCGATCCCACGACCGGTCGTCCCGATTTTCCGCATGGTTTTCATCGATTCACGGAGCTGGTCGAGTATCCGATGATAGGGGAGTATCAGATGCGCATTCTCGCTGATATAGAAGTTGTTTTCAAAAGTTAATCCCCGCGCGGTTAGATCATCAATTTCTTTAACTAACACGACCGGATCGATAACCACTCCGTTCCCGATTAAACATTTTTTCCCAGGATGCAGTATCCCCGAGGGTACTAAATGGAGAACGAACATCTGGTCATCAATTACCACGGTATGCCCGGCATTCGCTCCACCTTGATAGCGAACAACCAAATCCGCTTGTTCACTTAATATATCGATAATTTTTCCTTTACCTTCGTCGCCCCATTGTGCGCCAACTAAGATAATTGCAGACACAACATTAGTTCCTTTCGAAAAAAAGGTTATTTTTAGCAAATTTCATTGAAGCTGTAAAGAAGAGTTAGCGACTCATCGTAAGAGTCGCTTATGAAACGCGCGTATTCCCCGAATTGAACCCGATTATAGTTTAACCAATCGCGCACTAATGATATGCGGTAGTTTCCGGATTTCGTTCAGCACATTATCCGGAACAGACTCATCGACATTTAATCCGGTGAACGCTAAACCACCTTTTTCTTTCCGACCGAGGGTTAATCCGGCAATGTTAATGTTATGTTTCCCTAACATAACCCCAACACTCCCGAGAACACCTGGCATATCTTCGTTCGTAATAATCACAATGTATCCGAACGGAACCATTTCAACATGAAATCCGTCAAAACGAACGATACGCGGGTCATTTTTCCCGAATAATGTTCCTACCACGGTGCTTTCTTTCGATTCCGTTTTAACGGTTACCGCAACTAACGTCGCGAAATCTTCCGCTTCACTGCTTTTACTTTCGATAACTTTAATTCCGCGTTCTTTTGCGAGGAACGGTGCATTAACATAATTCACTGTTTCATTGAGAATCGGATCGAGCATTCCTTTGAGCACAGCGGTGGTTATCGGGGAAACATTGCATTTACATACCTCACCGCCGAAATGAACCCGAAGTTCCTGAATTCGCCCTTCAGTAAGTTGCGCTTGCAAACTCCCGAGTTTTTCGCCTAACGTCAGATACGGCTGGACTAACGCTAATACTTCCGGTTCTATTGCCGGAACATTGATCGCATTGCGAACCGTTCGCCCTTTCAACGCATCTATTACCTGCTGGGCGATTTCAATTGCAACATTGACTTGCGCTTCTTCAGTTGAAGCGCCGAGATGCGGTGTTGTAATACAATTTTCTAATTCCAGTAGCGGACTGTTGAACGGCGGTTCTTCTTCATACACATCAAGTGCAGCTCCCGCAACTTTCCCGGATTTCAGATTTTCATACAACGCTTTTTCATCAATAATTCCGCCTCGTGCGCAATTGATTATCCGTACCCCATCTTTCATATATTCAAACTCTTCCGGACCGATTAATGATTTGGTTTCTGCAGTGAGTGGCGTGTGAACCGTGATATAGTCCGCCCGTTTAATTAAATCACTTTTTTTAACTAGTTCAACCCCGAGTTGTTGCGCTCGTTCCGGTGCGATAAATGGGTCATTCGCGATAACTTTCATTCCGAACGCTTGCGCTCGTTTTGCGACTTCAGCGCCGATACGACCGAGACCAAGGATACCTAACGTTTTCCCATTCACTTCAACGCCGGTATATTTTTTCCGATCCCATTTTTTCGCTTTCAGCGAAGCAACCGCTTGCGGGATATTCCGCGATAAGGATAATAATAACGCCATGGTTTGTTCTGCAGTCGAAATGGTGTTCCCGCCCGGCGTGTTCATAACAATTATCCCACGTTTTGATGCCGCTTCTACATCAACATTATCGAGTCCGACTCCCGCCCGGCCGATTAGTTTAAGATTTTTACCCGCTTCAATAACCTCTTTCGTAACTTTCGTTTCACTACGGACTACCAGCGCATCGTAGTTCCCTATACAGGCGAGCAATTCTTCTTTCGACATTTTAGGTTTCACATCTACTTCTATCCCAGGTTCTGATTTAAGAATCTCTAATCCTTTTTCTGATAATGGGTCGCTCACTAATATTTTCATTTGCATACCTCCTTGATAATAGTATTAAAGAACTAACCAATGAGAACTGTGAACAAACAGCACGGTTCGGGAAAAAATCAATCCCAGCGTACGGTTATGTTATCGCCGATTCAGGTTACCCGGCTATTTTTGTAATAGAACAGATTCAGCAGCTTTAATTCCTTCACCGAGTTTAACCGGGAACCCTAAATCGCTTAACGATAATTCTAATGCAGATAACGCAATGGTAACATCGAACGTATCCGAATATCCCATTTGCGCAATCCGTATAATTTTCCCTTCAAGTTGCGATTGACCACCAGCTACGGTTAAACCGTATTTATCTCGTAATAACTTAACCCACGCTTTCCCATCAATCCCTTGCGGAACCTTAATTGCCGTAACCGTATCCGCAGGAACTTTTGCATATAGTTCCAACCCTAACGCAACCACGCCTGCCCGCATTGCACTCGCTAGCCGATGATGTCGCGCCCAAACATTTTCGAGCCCTTCTTCTTTAATCATCGCTAACGACTCTTTAAGTCCAACAATCAGTGATATCGCAGGCGTAAACGCAGTCTGGTCTTTTTCCAGATTTTTCTTCGCCGCTTTAAATGACCAGTAGAATTTCGGCATTTTCGCTGTTTCAACGAGTTGCCACGCTTTTTCACTCACGGAACAAAACGCTAATCCCGGCGGAATCATCAGCGCTTTTTGTGACCCGGCAACGACTATATCCAAATTCCATTCATCAGTTTTGCAGGGAATTGAACCGAGCGCGCTAATCGCATCAACCACTAATACTGCCGGATAGTTTTTTACTACCGCGCCAATAGCTTGCGCATCAGTTACCACGCCAGTACAGGTCTCACATAATGTTATATATACCGCTTTAACGTCTGGATGCTCTTTCAGCTTCTGGTCAATCACTTCAGCGGATACCGCTTCTCCCCAAGGGACATCAATGACAATCGGATTTGCACCGTATGCGCGAGCTATCTCAGTCCATCGTTCACCGAATTTACCGCCTTGTACCGTGATAACGTTATCCCCAGGTGAAAGAATGTTGACTACTGCCGCTTCCATTGCACCGGTTCCAGATGACGCAAACGTATATACCTGATTCTTGGTCTGAAACACATATTTTAATCCTTCATTCACTTCACGAAATAACGGGATGTAATCCGGCGCACGATGGTGAATCATCGGTTGTGCCATCGCGAGTAAAACTTTCGGCGGGACTTCTACCGGACCAGGAGTTAATAAATATCTCTTTTTCATCGTTTGATACTCCTTTCAAAAAATCTAGCAGTGATTTGATAAATTTTGATATATTGAATACAATATACTTAACTAATTTAGTAACTAATTTAACCGAGATTAGCTAGTTGTGTCAAGAGAGAAATAACGGTTTTATGTACATGCAGATTCCGTTTAGCAGTATGTGGATTTGAAAAGCATTCGAAAGTTATGGTATATTCAACAGTTAAATTGATAAAATTGAATTTAAAATAAAGGAAACCTATGAAAGCAATTATTCCTGTTGCCGGGGCAGGAACCCGGTTGAAACCACATACTCATACCGTTCCGAAAGCGTTGATTTATGTTGCTGGCAAACCGATTCTTGGCCATATATTAGATGAATTAGAATCGTTAGGGGTAACCGAAATCATTTTCATTATCGGGTATCTCGGTGAAATGATCACCGAATACGTTGATGCAACCTATCGGTTTAAATCCTATTATGTCCGTCAAGAAGAATTGAAAGGATTAGGCCATGCAATTCATCTCGCACGATATTATGTGAAAGATGAACCGATCTTGATTATTCTTGGTGATACCATATTCAAAGCGGATTTACACTCTGTGCTGAATGGAGAATATAGCGCTATCGGCGTTAAGAATGTCCGCGACCCGCATCGGTTCGGAATCGTTGAAATGAAAAATGGGTTTATTTCCCGACTGGTTGAGAAACCGGATGAACCGAAAACCGATTTAGCTATCGTCGGGATTTATTACATCAAAAATAGCAATTTGTTGTTTAAATGTCTGGATGAATTGATTACGAACGATATTCGAACGAAAGGGGAATATCAATTAACCGATGCGCTCCAGATGATGATTGAACGAGATGAAAAAATCAAAACCTTTTTAATTGACGGCTGGTATGATTGCGGGAAACCAGAAACGTTGCTGGAAACCAATCGGTATATTCTGGAACAAATCCACCATGAAGTTTCGGTTGAAGGGTCAATCATTATCCCGCCAGTATTCATTGCTGATACCGTTACCATAGAGAATTCAATTATCGGTCCCTATGTATCTATAGCGGATAATTCGTTTATCAGCAATTCGGTGATCAAAAACAGTATCATCAATAAAAATGCGGTGGTTAAAAATATTTTACTCGCAGAATCAGTCGTCGGCGATAAAGCGAGTGTAAATGGCAAATTTAATAAACTGAATGTTGGAGATTCTTCAGAAGTTGATTTTAGTTAACGATTGATATAACTCACTATGGCGACGAAACGACTACGGACTGCTTCCAAAGAGACGAAAAAACAAAAACCAGTTGAATCCGCACAACGGCCGTTGACTGGGAAAGAAAAACGGCATTGTGTGTTCCTGTGTATTTTAGGTTGGTTGGTTCCAGGAAGTGGGCATTGGTATCTCGGACTTATCAAAAAAGGTTGGCTTTTTTTCCTGTTACTTAACGGATTATTTCTCTGGGGGATGTGGCTTAAAGGAGAAATAGCGTTTCCGGTATTAAAACTTTCTTCACCGGAATTTAATATCGTCAATATTTTTGTGTTCATATTCGGTTTAGGGAATGGATTGATGTCTCTATTAGAATTAACCCCGTGGTTCCATGTCGGGAATCTCGCTGCGGTTACCTACGAAGTAGGAACATTATACATGGTAGTTTCCGGGTCATTAAACTTTTTTGTAGTGTTAGATGCGTTAGATACTTATCGCGCCGCTATCCGTAACGTACAATCCGCAATCCAAACTTGATTATGCTAGCGATACAGAATATATTTTATTTTTTAGCGTTAAGTGCAATTATTGCCGTGGTCGTAGCAGCATTAACGAAAGATACGTTCAAAAAACAGGTGTACCATGGTTTGGTTGTTTTCGGTCAGTTAGTTGGCGGTGTGGTTGCATTAGCAGTAGTGGTGTTTCTGTTATCTCGATAAAGAGCAATACCATATTGTTCAATCGGCAGCACGATTTGGTGTTTCGTCGTTAAGGAGGTAAGATTATGGAAATCGAAGAATTACTTAAGAAAATGGCGTTTTCGAATGCGTCCGATTTGTATATTAAAGTCGGTCGACCGCCGGTGATGCGCGTTGATGGAAAACTCTATCCGATGAAAGCTACTGCGTTAAAACAGGAAGATGTGCAAAGTATCGCTAAAAAGTTAATGAGCGAAGAACAGCTAGCACAGTTTGAACGAACCTGGGAAATGGATTTAGCCTATGGGTTAAGTGGAGTAGGTCGGTTTCGGATAAATGTTTTCCGTCAGCGCGGAACCATGGGCATGGTGCTACGATTAGTTCGACGACCGACGTTAACGTTTGAAGAATTAACCCTACCGCCGGTCGTGCAAGAATTAGCGGAATTACCGCGTGGATTGGTTTTGGTAACTGGAACAACCGGCAGCGGGAAATCCACCTGTTTAGCGGCAATGTTGAATCATATCAATAATACTCGGAAATGTCATATTATGACTATTGAAGACCCGATTGAATTTGTCCATGAAGATAATCTGAGTATCATCAATCAGCGGGAAATCGGGTTGGATACCATTTCATTTGCGGAAGCGTTACGGCATGTACTTCGGCAGAGTCCGGATGTGATTATGATCGGAGAAATGCGGGATTTAGAGACCATTTCAACGGCGATATCCGCTGCGGAAACCGGTCATTTAGTTTTTTCAACGTTGCATACTATAGACGCTACAACTACTATCGAACGGATTATCAATTATTTCCCGGCATATTTGCAGCAGCAGATTCGGTTAGAATTAGCGTTGTGTTTGCGTGGTGTCATCTCGTTGCGTCTATTACCGAGAGCGAGTGGTGTCGGTCGAGTTCCTGCAGTTGAGGTTATGGTAGTTACGCCGACGATTAAAAAACTGCTTTTAGAAGGGAAAACTACCGAACTTGCGACGTATATTGAACAAGGGGAATACTATGGCATGCAGACTTTCAATCAATCGCTTTTGAAACTTTATCGTAAGAATCTTATAACCTATGAAGAAGCAATTGCTAATGCGACGAGTCCGGAAGAATTTAAACAGAGTGTTGAAGGTATCGTTACTGGCGTGAAAGCGAAATCTGTCCATGATATGTATTAATAGTCAGCAAACCTTAAAGGAGAACGTTTCCTAACCTTCAGGTAAAAGATAGTACTATGAGTGAATTGAAAATAGAGACGTTATTAAATTTAGCGATTGAAAAGAACGCTTCTGATTTATTACTCACCGCAGGTGCACCGCCGATACTACGAATCCATGGCGAATTAGTTCCGACAGATTTTGGTATCCTAACCCCAGGAGATACTGCACGGTTAATCAATAGTATGTTGAGTATCGAACAGCAAGAGAAAGTCAAACTGAAGAAAGAGTTAGATTTCTCGTTAGGATTCCATCAGGAGAATCGGTTCCGGGTCAATGTATATTACCAGCGCGGGTCGTTATCCTGTGCAATACGCGCTATCCCATCGCGTATCCCGTCATTTGCTGAATTAGGTTTACCCAAGGTGATTGCATCGTTAGCGTTACGACATCAAGGATTGATTCTGATCACGGGACCGACTGGACATGGGAAAACTACAACGTTAGCCGCAATTATTGATTATATCAACAACCATCGCCGATGCCATGTTATTGCGATTGAAGACCCGATTGAATATGTCCATCATCATAAGAAAAGTATTGTTGACCAGCGTGAGGTTAATACCGATACCGAATCGTTTGCTGGCGCGTTAAAATATGTGTTGCGACAAGATCCTGACGTTATCCTGATAGGTGAAATGCGAGATTTAGAAACGATTTCTGCAGCATTAACCGCAGCGGAAACCGGGCATCTCGTGTTAGCAACGTTACATACGAATAACGCACCGCAATCGATCGATCGAATCATCGATGTTTTTCCGCCACATCAGCAACCGCAGGTGCGGACTCAATTAGCGGCGACATTGTTAGCGGTAGTTGCACAACAGCTATTAATTCGTGCGGATAAAAAAGGGCGGGTGCTAGCGGTAGAAATCATGATTAACACGCCTGCTATCGGGAGTCTTATCCGTGAGAATAAAACGCATCAGCTCCATAGCCAGATGGAGACTTCGATGCGCGATGGAATGATTACGATGGATCGAGCGCTCAAAGAGTTATATTTACAAGAAAAAATATCGTTTGAAACCGCGTTACTCCATGCCCGTGTCCCTGCGGAAATAGAACGATTACGAACGAATGAATCGAATACTGCGGAAATCAGAACTATCCGGTGAGAAGTATATCCACATGTCAATATTCCGTTCAAAGTACTAATATTACCGTGACCTTAAGCGATGAATACCATTACTATCCGATGTCAGATTAACCCTCGGGAGATTGGATATCTGAACAATATTTTCGAGGGATATCCTGGGTTTGCTGTGGTTCGAACGGATGATGCGAAATTAGGGTTGATTCAGCTTTGGGTTTCGCCGGATTTTTATCCTGAAGTTATTGAAATTTTACACGATTTATCGAACTCATTGTATTTAAAAATAATCGACATTGTATCGTAGAGGATAATATTCTATCGGTGTGTCTGTGATACCTGCTAACGGTAACGAAAGAAAAACTTTATCTATACCGTTGGTCATACTCTATGTGGGAGGGGAAAAACTAGTTGAAATTACGAAAAGCAAAAATCCAAGACGTAACCCAAATCCAAGAATTAATCAATCATTTCGCGGCGTTAGATGAAATGTTACCACGGTCGCAGAGTGAACTGTATGAAAATCTGCGAGATTTTTTTGTGGTTGAACATAACGGGAAAATTGTTGCCTGCGGTGCTTTACATATTACCTGGAAGGATTTAGCGGAACTAAAATCACTTGCGGTATCGAGTGCGTATCAGAATCAAGGTTTAGGAAAACAACTGGTTACCGCCTGTTTAACCGAAGCGAAAAAACTCGGTGTCTATCGAGTTTTTGCATTAACCTATAAACCGAAATTTTTTATGAAACTCGGTTTCAGAAAAATTGACCGTTCATTATTGCCGCATAAAATCTGGACTGAATGTATTAAATGCGTTAAATTCCCTGATTGTAAGGAAGTACCACTGATTATTGACTTAACGAAAAAGAAAATCAAGACATAGCAACGGTTAGTATTCCAATGCGAGTGATATACTGTGAAACGAATCGTTCGATTTATTCAAACACTCCGAAATTATTCTGTTATCCTATTTGCTACGCTAGGGTTAATCTTAGCTATTGGTGCAGTATTATATTATCTCGAAGTAACCTTTCAACGGGAAAAAAATAGTCTGATTGTGAGTAATCCGAATCGGTATTTTGCCGACCTGCGGCAGACTTATACCACCCAACTTACCGAATTATCTATCCAGGTGTTAACGCAAGGCAACTCACAAAATTATTTGGAATTCAAGAAACTGGTTGAACAAATCGTAGCGAATCCAGAAAGTATCATTTATGGGATTGAACTGTTTACCAATAATAATACGGTTAAATTTAGTTATGAAGATAAAGCGAAGTTCCGCCGGATGAATAATCGGAATAATTGCCTGATTTCCCGTTCTTTTTCGCATTTAACCCAGATTAGTATTAGTGTTGGCGATAAGGAATATGGCCGATTAGTTGCATATTATACATCGCCAATCAATTCACCGGAAATAGAGCAATTAACCCGTCGGTATGTTCACTATGCGCTATTGATCCCGATATGTTTAATCGGGCTCTATGGATTAATCATGCGCTGGTTTCTCCTGCCGGTTAAACGCGTGGTTGACCATTTATCGATTCCAGACCTTGAAACAATCGAAGTTATTCGGAAGCCGAAAACGTTGATTGAACATGTATATAATCGGATGGCACGAAATACCAAACTGTTAACCGTAAACTTAAAAATAGCGGAATTAGTAGCATCCCAACCGAATTTGACTATTGAAGAAACGATTGCGCAAATATGTAACATCGTCGAACAACAGATGAAATATGACCGGGTGTCACTGCTGCTTCTGGATAAGCAAACGCACCAACTTGAAGTATATCATGTAAAAGAAAAAATTCCGCTCGATACGCCATTATATAAACGTTTAGTAGAATTGGGACAAACGAATCGTGCGATGATACTCCATCGTTCGGAAGAATCGGCAAACGTGCTGCTGGATTATTTTCAGACGCAATCTTTAGTCCTCTGTCCCGTGAGTACAAAAGAGGATAGTATCGAATTACTCGCAGTCAGCTCGTCCCAGAAATATAGCGCGTTTACCGAACAAGATAAGGAAATTGTTACGTTTATTGCTCAGCAAATGAGTTTGGCGTTGCAAAAGAAAGAATATCAACGCCGATTGATTGACCAAGAGAAAAATCAGGTGAGTATCAATCTCGCCCGGAATTTAGGGCACGATTTAACCAATGTCATTGCAGCAACCCGCTGGGATTTAAATACCTTACAATCGTTAATCGAACAATTTGACCCGAACGCATTACCGCCGAACCAAAAAACATTGTTTATTGATGCGATTCAAGGATTGAAAAATAATACCGAATTCCTGCAAGAAATAGTTGATATCTATCGCGCATTTGCGTATTTGAAAAAACCGAAATATGAACTGGTTGACCTGAATCAACTTTTACTGGGTATGGTAGATTTGTTTCGATTATCTACTGCCGGGAAAATAGAGTTTTTACTTGAGCTGGATAACGAGCTCCCACAAATCGAACTAGAACCACGCTTATTCAAATTAGCAATCTTTAATCTCATAACCAATGCTTTGGAAGCGATTAAACTGGCGAGTATTTCCCAACCGTTGAATGGAACTGTAACCTTACAAACAACCATCAATAAAGAAAATGGTCGGATAACGATTCTCATCAAAGATAACGGTTGGGGTATTCGCGATGAACGCGGTAATCTCATTCCTGAAGAGCAAACTAAACGGTTATTCAATTATGGTTATTCAACGAAAGATAAAGATGCCGCTGGTGGGTTGGGATTGGCGTGGGTGCAGACAATTATCAGTGAATTCCACGGCGGTAAAATTAGTGCGCGGAATAATCCTACTGGTGGCGCAACGTTCTGTATAGAATTACCGAGTCATGAACCCTGAAATCAGAGGTTGGAATTGTTGCGCTTAGAAATAAGGTGAACTAATATTCGATCGAAACTATTGAACATTTTATATTTTTATTGGATATTATAATGGATTTATTCAACGAATAAGGTTTTAGATTATGCGAAAAACGATTCTTATCGTAGATGATAACCCGTTATATCGTCAGGCAGTTAAACGGAATCTGCTCCTTCGGAACTATCATGTCATTGAAGCGGAAAACGCTACCGAAGCGATGGCTACAATCGAACGCGAGACGCCGCAGGTGGTCGTTACCGATTTGGATATGCGCACCAGAACCGAAGGGTTAGATTTGATTAAAGAACTGCAAGCGAAACGACCGGAAATACCAATTATTCTTATCTCCGCAGTCGGTACTTTTGATGAAGGGGCGCTGGCGAAAGAATATGGTGCGAAATATGTGATTAGTAAAAGTCGAGTCGGGAATGAAATAGAACATTTATTTAAACTGATTGAACGTGCGATATCGCATCAGGAGAAAGAAACCCGGTTACTCCATCAATTCGAACAATGGAAGGATACGGTTGAACCAAGCCAAGTAGATAATATCATCACGCAATTGCGGAATATTCTGAATGATGATACGTTAAGTAACTACGTGAAAAGTGAAGCTATAGAATTACTGTATATGTATTCCGTTCCGAGTTTGACCGCAGAAACGAAATCCGCTTTGTACCAAGCGCAACAATTACAGACTACAGTTACGTTACCCCAACAGGTTGAACGCGATATTGAAAAGGTATTTTCGCAGTTTCCGGAATTGCAGGAGGAATCAAAGGAAAATATCCGAACCGCAGAATTTTTATATCGCTATCAAACAGAATTCGAGACCGGCTATGATTTCACTCGAAGTATCGGATTCTCATACTGTTTTGCCGTTGAAAATGAAACGAAACATAAGTTCCGATATAAACTCCCGAAATTTCTGCGTTCTGCAACGCTCCGTGATTTACTACAGAAATTGTATGATGCTCGTTTGAAAAATATCGATTTATTTTTCTATCAATATATTATGCGATTGCAACAGAATAAATCGCTTGATTTTCAGGTAGATAAAATTAAACTGGTGTTCGAAAAAATGTTACAGCATGGTGAACGATATAAACCCGATGGATTGAAAGCGATGGGCATTATCATTTTTTGTTTCGGTAGAGAATATCAAGCGCCAACTACCCACGGAGCGGTGGATATTTATAATCCGCTGGGATTGAAAGGGTTGGCTAATGAAGATGAAATTCTGCAACTAGCGCATGAGTTGATTAAACTCCAGCATTTTCGGAATCCATATATTCATCCGGAAATAACCGCTCGGCAAAAAATAACCATCATTCGCGATTCTGCGCTCAAATGTCTTGAATACGTGAGTAAACTGCAGGAATAATCGAGAAGAACATTATCTGAGACAAGCGGAACTGATATAGCAACAAATCCGGATTATCTAATCCTAAATACATTAGGGATTTATCAAAGTCCAGACGCCGGAGTTTGCTCCGGCTAATCTTGATTTATGCAGATTTATCTGATGCGAAAGACGGCACTATGATTTAACCCCGATTTGGTCTCGGAACTAGTTTTGGGTAGGTTTATTGTTATAGCATCAGCATGATTTTCTATCTATCACCGCATACGATTACTTCTTCGTTTTTTTAGCGGTGGTAGTTTTCTTGGTTGAAGTTTTCGAGGTGGGTTTTTTTACTGTCGTTTTTGGTTTTTTATCCGGTTGACTCTGTTTCTTTTTCAGGTCAGCGAGTTCCGATTGTAACTGTTTGATACTATCATGCGCAAAGGTTAATTGTTGAGCTAAATCTTGATTCTGTTTTTTCAATGATTCTAGTTCTTGATTAGCGCCGTGCATTAGCGTCGTACTCGTCGTATCTTTGGAAGACTGTAATTCTGCAGCAAGATTATCCCGGTCTTTTTCGATAATCCGTTTTTGAGTATAAAAGCATATCGCTAATACAATAGCGATAACTAAGAGAACGATTAATATCCAATTCGTACTTCCTTTTTGTGAGCGAGTGAGTTCCATAAGATTCCTCTCAAAAAAGTTATTGAAATGTATCAAATTTAGTGGTAATATGGTAGCATAAAATAACGCGTTTGCAAACATTTTTATTTGAGGGGAGTTTACCTATGAACTTTGAACAACAACGGTTAAAATCTTATGGCGGAATTATGACATTTCTAACGTTTCTCATTGCGCTGGTAGCGTTAGGATTAGCGGTATATGTTTATTTTCAAACTAAAGAATTACAACAGATAAACCGAACTGCTGCTTCTCGCGAGCTTCAATCGCAATCGATGAAATCGGAGAAAGAGCAAGAGTCTGCTGCTGCGGTCGATGAACAGCGACAAAAAGAACAGACATTAGAGTTGAAACTCCATCTGTTGCAGTCGAAAGCAGAAGTTGCAGCGGCACGGTTGGAACTTGCCACGCAAAAAGGTAAAGAAAAGGTTAAACGATTGTTAGAAAAAGCTGGTAGTGAATTAGATGCCGCATCGAAAACAGCAGAAGAAAAAGCTAAACCTGGGATCGAAAAACTTAAAAAAGAATTAGAAGAGATAAATAAAGATGTTGAAACCGGTGCCGGGAATGTTAGTAAAAAGTTGGAAGAATGGACGAAAAAGCTCGAGTCGTTCATTGAGAATAAAAAAGATACTGCTGAAAAGAAAAAATCATAGGACTGACTTCAACAAGTTTTCCCCCTAAGATTTATTGAGTGATATTATCAAACTTACTTAAACACCCCTGTTGCTTTTTCTCCACAGGTAGAACTATCACCCCTGTCTAATCCCTGCCACAAATGCAGGTTATCCCCTAATAATATTTTTATATTTTATTGTAAATATTATAGTTACGATATAGATAGGTTCTGGCATAAATATTGCTCCTATAAATAGTTAACGAAGGGGGAGTGTATCTTTATGGCAGAAATAATGAATATATCAACCATCATCGTAATGAGTAGTATAACGCTTATCACTATCGGATTAGCTTCATGGTCATTATCGGTTATATTCCGGACTATGGAATTTTTCTTGGCGAAACAATCAGCTGATATTAAGAAATAACCGGAACTTAATCGATACTATCTGAGCTACAACCGACTTTGGATTATCACCAAAGTCGGTTTTTTTATTCTTTTTCATTCCCTATGTTTATAAATTATTGATTTACATAGGGTTAATATCTTGTTACGGTGTTTCTCCGCTCTTTTGCACTAGCGGAGTTCAATGAGAATTGAACGGTTCAATTCTCATTCTACCCCGCTATTTCGTCGTTGGTTCATTATTATTATTTTTCGACTTGCTTTTTTTCCGGTTTCAGGTTATCTTAATTAGCGGAAGATATAACCGAAATAATCGTCTCATTTTGCATACACTGTTTTATGGCGATTTGGGAAGAAGAGAACTCAGTCAATAACTGGGATGATGCTGCTGATTGGACTGAAGACCAGTGGGAAGCGTTTTTTCAGGAGCAAGACCGGCGAGCGGATTATTTTCTAAAAAAGTTTGAACAGTCATTAAAAAAATATGAAGCAGCAGGAACCCCTGACCCGGTTGAAGCGGCGTTCAACGAATTATTTGCTGAAATTGAAGGTGCTGAGTTTCCAGAAGTTCCCGCTGAAATTGACGACACGGTTAATGAATCGGATGTTGAAGCTGAAGTCGAATACGAACCGGAAGAACCGCCATGGACGGTAGAAGAATTCGAAGAAGAATTAGATGATTTCCATAACATCTATGCATACCAGATAGCATATGAGTTCGCTATTTTAGTCAACCAGTTCGTTAAACCACTCTACGACACCCCGTTTGAGAACGAGTCAATCCGTCAGTTGCATTATCACGGATATCAGATTGCTGCGCATATTGCCGGTGGTCATGCATATGGATATGATCGCGACGGGATTGTTGGTAATATTGCCAAATGTAAACGTGCGTTACGTAGTATCAATATTTGCTTAGATGCAATAGTAAAAATTAAACAAACTGAAACCGTCTTACCATCACAAACCGATACCCTGTTCCAACAAGCGATTAAAGTCCGTGATGCTGTTATCCATCGGATTGAAGATTTACGAAGTATGGTTTGGTGGTAGGATACTCAACTGCTCAGAGTGTCAAGGACGAAGAGCCAGGTTCTACGTAAAAAATATCAAATAATCAATCTTGCCTCCACGTGTCTATTCCGGTTATTATTTCTCCCGAATCGTATTGTATCATTATTAATCATTTAGTAACTATATATGAGGCAACGGAATAAACCGAAAATAGCTGTCGCTATGAGCGGCGGCGTGGATAGTAGCACGGCAGCAGCGCTCTTGAAACAGTCAGGGTATACCGTGGTTGGGATAACCATGCGACTCTGGTCTGAAGCTAGCCGATGTTGTGGAGTCGGCGATATCGATGATGCACGGCGTGTCTGCACGCAACTAGATATCCCGTTTTATGTGATGAATTATGAACAAGAATTTAAACTGTATGTTATTGATTATTTCTGCCGCGAATATGTTAACGGGCGGACTCCGAATCCATGCATTCTCTGTAATCAGGAAATAAAATTCCATTTTTTGCTGGATAAATCTGCAGCACTTGGGATAGAACAACTTGCCACCGGTCATTATGCGAATATCGAGTATGATTCCCAGAAATCGCGGTATCTACTCAAAAAAGGTGTTGATAAGGCAAAAGACCAATCCTATGCATTATTTTCAATGAAACAGGAGCAACTTGCACGGATTCAGTTTCCGCTGGGGAAATATACGAAACCGCAAACGAGGAAATTAGCGCGACAGTTCGGTCTTCCGGTATCTGATAAACCGGATAGTCAAGAAATCTGTTTTATCCCGGATAATGATTATATCCGATTCATTCAAAAAGAGTTAGCGTTGCAACCACAAGAAGGATACATTGTTGACCTTGCGGGGAGAAAACTGGGGAAACACCAGGGGATTTATCGGTATACCATCGGACAGCGAAGCGGGTTAGGAATCTCTGCCGGACGGCCATTATACGTCGTTGGCATAGATGCCAAGAAAAATGAAGTAATCGTTGGCGGGGCGGAGGATGTATATCGTGATGAACTGGTCGTAGATACCTTGAATTGGATAGCGTTCGATACGCTGACTGAACCGATTGTAGCGCAGGTTAAAATCCGATATAAACACGAACCTGCGGATGCGGTTATAACTCCGAATCCTAGACTTGCTAATTCCGTTATCGTTAAATTTAACCAACCGCAACGTGCGGTTACTCCCGGTCAAGCGGCAGTATTCTATCAAGACGATATTGTTCTCGGTGGTGGTTGGATTCGATGAGATTGAAAATTTACGATTGAAGTTTAAATCGTTATTATGAAAGAGGAAAAATATATGAATGCACGAGAACGATTTCTCCGTACCATGCGATTTCAGGAGGTTGACCGCCCGCCGTGGTGGGAACTGTGGTATTGGGACGATACGGTAGAAAGATGGTATCAAGAAGGGTTACCGCAAGATGTACATCTTTTAGATTACTTCGGTGTTGATCGTAGAGAAAGTGTCGGTGTTAATACCGGTTTGGTTCCTGCGTTTAAAGAAACAACGTTGGAAGAAACGGATAAATACCGCATTTTTATCGATTGGAACGGCGTTAAACGTCAAGAGTTTAAAGAGCACGGTCGGGCAACGATGCCGTTATTTCTCGAATATCCGATAAAAACTCGCGCTGATTGGGAGAAATTGAAAAAAGAACGGCTTAATCCGAATTCACCCCGACGATACCCTTATGATTGGGAAGACCGTAAACGTATGTGGAAAGAGCGGGATTATCCAATATCAATCCATGCGGGGAGTTTCTATGGTGTTCTACGGAATTGGATTGGTGTGGAAAATTTCTCGCTGATGTTCTATGACTCGCCAGAGTTCGTTCACGAAATGATGGAGTATCTGACCGAGTTCTATATTCAGGTCATTCGTCGTGCAGTTGTAGAAATTCCGGATATAGATTACGCAACGATGTGGGAAGATATGTGTTATAAAACCGCATCGTTATTATCTCCAGCGATGTTTAAAGAATTTATTCTTCCCTGTTATAAAAAAGTTACGTCTTTCCTAATAGAGCATGGGATAGATATTATTCTGGTTGACTGCGATGGTAATATCGAAGAACTTATTCCGTTATGGCTAGAAGGCGGAGTTACCGGAGTGTATCCAATAGAAGTAGCGAGCGGAATGGATCCCGTTGCGTTACGGAAAAAATATGGTAAAACCCTCCAGTTACTCGGCGGAATAGATAAACGCGCTCTAGCGCAAGGGAAACAGGCGATTGACCAGGAACTGGAAACGAAATTACCGTATTTATGTGTATCCGGGGGATATGTTCCGTGGTGTGACCATTTAGTACCGCCAGATGTTTCATTTGAGCATTATATGTATTACTTGAATCGCATGAAAGAAATTACCCTCAATCCTAAAAAATATCTCCATTAGCTCCATGGTTGTTCTGCATCCTGCAACACTATCCATTCCACCCCACTTTCAAGGGATGAGAAGTCAACGTTGAAACCCTAATGATTTTTACCCCATGGTTATCTGGGCGCAACTTCGTTGTGATTCGTTCATTAAGCACTGAGTCGTTCTGAACCCTGAAAGTATATAACCCATATCGCTAGCAGGATTCCGCCATTTTCGTGTAAAATAATCTGATATTAATATTAACCTATTATTTTTTATTTCCAAACTATGAAATATCGAAACACCATCATTGCAATAATTATTGTAATTTTACTCGGTAGTTATATCTATGTTTTTGAACGAAAACCTATTCCGGAGCAGGAACCGGGTAAACCGAGCGAACCGTTTATTGCTAAATATGACCCAGCAGCAGTAGTGCAGTTTGAAATTATTCAGCAGGATACCACGAACATAATTCGAGTTGAACGGACAAAAGATAATCAATGGGAAATGAAATTGCCGGTTGTCGCAAAAGCAGATAAATTTGAAGTGGATAGTCTTATTAATGAATTCAAAGAGCTTAAACCATCACGAATTATTGAAGGAAAAGAATTGGAAATGGCAACGTATGGACTCGATAGTCCAGCAATGAGTATTAGACTAACATTCAATACCGTGCAACGTTCTACCGTAAATATCTATGTCGGGAATAAAACGCCGAATGATGAAGATTATTATGTTCGGCGGGAAAATGAACCTTACAAAATATATTTGCTTCCGGCTCATAGTATCAATCAGTGGAAAAAAGAACCGATAGATTTACGGGATAAAAAAGTATTCGAGTTTGAGTCGAATAGTATCGTTCAGGTTAACCTAAAATACCCGAATACTGAATTTCTCTGCGAAAAACAAAAAGATGAATGGTGGGTAATTAAACCAGTAAGAGTTAAAGCTGACCGGAATAAACTCAATGATATTCTCTGGAAAATTCAAGGATTGGAAGTTAAACAGTTTATTGATGAATCGCCGAACGAATTGCGCAAGTATGGATTAGATAAACCGCAAGCAGAGTTTAAATTGCAATCGCCGGATGGAAAAATATATTTACTATCGCTTGGGAAAATAGACGCGCAATCTAAGGCGGTGTATGCAAAAACAGCAGATAAATCGTATATATTTAGTATAGAAACATCTGCGATTAACGAGTTGATGGTTCGTTCACTAACCGAATTGCGTGATCGGACGGTTTTAACCTTTGATGTTGATAGTATCACGCGAATTGAATTGCAATACCCAAATAAAACTATTATCTGTAATAAGGAAAAAAGGGGATGGTATATAATCTCACCGAAAACATGCAAAGCGGATGCGTCGAAAATAGACGAGCTTATTTGGCAAATAAATGGTATAACTATTAAAGAGTTCGGGGAAACAAACCCGAAAAACCTTGCTCGATATGGATTAAGTAAACCTTCTCTCATCATCAAGTTGCGAACAGGTAATATAGAATTACCAACATTATCTTTTGGTACGATAGATCATAAATCTGGGTTACTGTATGCTCAGAGTAGTGATAAAGATTTTGTGTTTCAACTTGATGCCAGTATATTCCAAGAGCTAAAGGTTGATGAAACAGAGTTACAGGAACAGAAATCAGAGTCAAAATCTCAATAAGGAGTTATAGGTACCATGCTAACCTTTTTTTTCAGTATTGCTCATATCCAGACGCAACAAAATGTCCAATTGATTGATGTGGCGAACAATAATAGTGCATGGAATATATTTATACAAACTATCGTTCAATCAGTTATCCATAGCGGACCAGTCGGTAAACTTATCCTGTTAATTTTATTATTCTATTCGATAGTATCCTGGGCGATTATCTTCAATCGTTTTTTCGTTATTCATAGAGCAAAAACACGAGCAGTTAATTTTATCAATGCTATTTGGACAAGGATAGGTCGTTTGCCGGAGGTAACCGAATTGGAAAAGGTACCGGATAATCCGGTCGTCGCAGTAGTCCGAGCTGCGTATCACGAAATAGGACCGCATCTCTCAGTCTCGAATCCGTTAGAGAACGAAAGTAAACTGCGAAATCTTGACCGAGTATTAACCCGGGTGATGCAAATGCAAGTAGCGCAATTGGAGAAATATTTAAATTTTTTAGGGACAACCGCTAGCGCTTGTCCATATTGGGGATTACTCGGAACTGTCTGGGGAATATTAAGTGCTTTCTATACTATGGGTTCTGCAGGAACCGCAAGTATAACAACTATCGGTCCAAGTTTAGCTGAAGCGCTGATTGCGACCGCTGCGGGATTAACTGCAGCTATCCCTGCGTTAATAGCCTATAACTATTTTATCGGACAAATTAAATTTATCAGTCGACAGATGGAACAAGTAGGGTCAGAAATATTAAGTCTCGTTGAAAAACAGTAAAACCAAAACAATCTAAAAATTATGTTGAATATTACCATTTTGCTTTAATATCATTATGCCATTCAATAAAAAAAATGATTCGATTACAACAATGTCAACTATCAATGTGGTTCCATTGATAGATGTAGCGTTGGTATTATTAGTTATTTTCATGATAGTTACGCCGGTATTACATCAGAGTTTAAACGTTCAGTTACCAAAAACCAAATCGCAAGGAACCGAAGTGACCGGCAAGTGGGTGGTTACCATCGCAGATGATAAAAAGATTTATTTGAATGATAAATCGATTACCTTATCTGAACTAGCATCGAAAATGAATGCGATTGGACAGACTACATCAAGTGCTGAGGTGTTTCTTCGTGCGGATCGAAGAGTATCGTATGGCTATGTAGTTCAGGTCATGGATGTTATTAAGAAAGCCGGAATACATCGGTTAGGTATTGTAACGAGTCCGGATATAACCGGAACCCAATAAGATTATGAACATGCGAATTTCATTATCATTTTCAACGGCAATACATTTACTTTTCATTTCGATGCTATGGGTTTGGGGCACTACATTAAAACCGAAACCACACTATGTACCGGTATATAATGTTAGTTTAGTTGATTTACCATCAGGTGTAGGCTTTTTCGTGCCGAATGCAGCGGCACCACAGCTAGTAGAACCGACAGTGAAACAAATTCCTCAAATTAATATTACGCCAAAAATAAGTAAAGAAGAAAAAATTCCGGTCATCGTTGCGAAAATTCCTGAACCGAAAATATCCACGTCATTCCTGAAAGAATCAATACCAGGGACGAATGTTCCGTCCGTAAGTTCTGCTGGTAGAGAATCTCCAACCATTGTTATCGGTCCAGCAGGGACCGGACTTGCAACCGATGGGATTCCGTTTCCGTATCCATATTATCTAGTCGCCGTTCAGAATAAAATTAGTGAAAATTGGCAACCGCCAGCGAGAGCTACCGCTTCACGTGAATCAAAAACCGTTGTTTTTTTTCAGATACAACGAACTGGACGGATAACTAATATTCAAGTTGAACAGAGTTCTGGCTCGATACAGCTTGATGCGGCGGCAGTTCGTGCAGTGCAATTAGCTGACCCATTACCGCCATTACCACAAGGGTTTCAATCGGAGGTACTACGGATCCATTTTGGGTTCGTCTACTATGCAGAATAACCGAAAGTGAGAAACATATGGCATTGAAATATAAAATAATTGTACAACAGAAAATAACATTCAAATTATTAATACTTATCATGCTCATTTTCCTTTTTGGAAGTATAGTTCATACGCAGGATGTATATCTGCAAACGGAAGGCACGGTTCGGAAAATAGTAGTGGTTTTGAATGAATGGTTAGCACAATCTGGATCCGAATCATCTCCTTCACATTACTCAGTGAAGAATTTATCTGCAATTCCAAAATTTGATTTAGAGTTTACCGGATTATTTGATGTGATAACTACCAGTCAGGAATTAACTGCGGAGCTCGATTATCCGTTTTTACGTGAATTGAAAGCGATCGTTGCGACGAAAGGAACCTATTCGCTGAAAGGGGAGCAATTGCAGGTTGACACGGAAGTTTATGATGTGGCGAAAGGAACGATGATTTGGGGCAAACGATATACCGGCGATGTAGAATCACAACGGGAAATAATGCATCGGTTATCTGATACTATTTTAGCAAGTTTTGGTCTATCTGGTATTGGAAATAGTAAAATTGCATTCATTTCCAATGCGAAAGGAAATAAAGAGTTATACATGATGGATTATGATGGTTATAATGTCATCCAGTTAACTAACGATAAATCTATCACGTTATCACCATCGTGGTCTCCGGATACAACAAAAATCGCCTATGTAAGTTATAAACGCGGAAATCCGGATCTATATGTGATTGATGTTTCGTCTCGAGTGACGAAATGTATTGCTTCGTTTCAAGGGCAAAATACAGCACCGGCGTGGTCCCCTGATGGACGATATATTGCCGCATCGTTGAGCAAAGATGGGAATGGGGAAATATACTTAATTCCTGCTGATGGACATGGTGTTCCACGCCGATTGACGTTTGACCGCGGGATTGATACATCTCCGTGTTGGTCTCCGAGCGGCAAGCAAATTGCGTTTGTTTCTGACCGGAGTGGGAGTCCGCAAATTTATATTATGGATGCTATTGGTAGTAATCTCCGCCGATTAACCTTTGAAGGGAAATATAATGCTTCGCCGAACTGGTCGCCGCGAGGTGACTATATCAGTTATGTTACCATGCAGGGAAATGAATTGAATATTTGTATTATTCAAGTTGATGGGCAAGGATTACGACAATTGACTACTGGATATGGTAATTGCGAAAATCCTTCGTGGTCTCCCGATGGTCGGCATATCTGTTTCAGTTCAAATCGATATGGGAGTGAACAGATTTTTGCAGTGAGAGTTTCCGATAACCATATTGTTCAGCTGAGCAATTTGAAAGGGAATAATACCGAACCTGACTGGACGAAATGATACTTATAACTGTTTATATCGGGTAAAAAGACAAAAAAATCATCCGATTTATGTTTACAAAACTATTAAAATTTGATATAGTATAGTTAATTGTGTTGTTTAAGAAAATTAATTTTGAAGGGGGGGAGAACGATTTATGACCTTAAAACGAACGATGTGGTTTATGGTGGTAACAACGTTGGTAGTAGTGTTGATTTTTTCATTCGGTTGTAGTTGTTTTAAAAAAGCAAAAAAGGTTGAAGCGAAACCGGAAGTAAAACAGCAACCACCACCACCGCCGCCACCACCAGCGAAACCACCGGTGAAACCACCGGAAGAGCCCATGGAGAAACCTGAACCGCCACCACCAGCGCCACCAACTGAAGAAGAGGTTAAATTGCCGCCACCGCCAGCACCGCCGAAAGCAATCGAGTTATTGCCGGTATATTTTGCGTTTGATAAATCGGATTTAACTCCTGAAGCAATAGCAACCTTAAATAAAAACGTTGCAGTGCTGAAAGCGAATCCGGACCTGAAAGTAGTCGTTGAAGGACATTGCGATGAACGGGGGACAGTTGAATATAATATGGCGTTAGGTGAACGGCGAGCGAAAGCTGTCCGGGATTACTATATTTCTGCTGGAATTGATAAAAGTCGTATTCGTATTATTAGTTACGGTGAAGAACGACCGATTGATCCTGGACATAACGAAGAAGCTTGGGCGAAAAATCGACGTAGCGAGACCGTCAAAGAAATTCAATAATATCTTGCTGTGCTGTATTTGTTAAACCAGATTGAGTATAGCTGAAGGTTTTATGCATATTATAAATAAAACCTTCAGCTTCTTTCTTACGTTTCTTATGAAGACATTCATAAAAAATAATACTGGCATCATTATAGGTATCTCAGGTATAGCTATATTATTACTTTTTTCCGGTTGTGTAACAACTCAACAAGCTGAACAGATGTCCATAGATTTAAGATTAATTCAACAACAATTAGCTCAAAACCGTGATGATTTTGCAACGTTACGTAAAGATATGCTGATGAATAAAGAAGAAACAGCAAAAATATTAACCCAGAATACGAAAGAGCTAAAAGCAGAAACAGCAGCATTGAGAGATAATATAGATCGGATCCAGAAGAATCAGGCGGAAATGAATATGAAAATCAATGGGTTAAGTCAAGATATTAGTGTCGTTCAAGGGAAATTGGATGAATATAAAGACCGAATTACTGCTACCGCGCAAAAAGTTGATACTATTGAAGTGAATTTAGGGAAACGACTAGATTCATTAAAATCAACGATTAATAAACGGATTGATACGTTGGAAGCAAAAGTTGCTGCTAGTGGAACGAGTGGTGTTGTTGAACCAATCAGTGATACTACTGGAGTTAATCCAACGATTGATACTACTGAACCACCCGATCCAGACCAATTGTATCGTACCGCTTATAGTGATTACGTCAAAGGGAATTACGATATAGCAATTGAACAAATGATACTCTATCTTCAACATTTTCCTGAATCCGAAAACGCGCATTCTATTCGCTATATGCTAGGTGATTGCTATTACAACAAAAAGCAATATGACTTGGCATTAGCTGAATTTGATAAAATTATTAAACAGACACCAACAAGCGATAAAATTCCTGCTGTGATGTTGAAACGAGCATATATATACCGCGAACAAAAAAAGGATACAGAATACGTTGCAGAATTGAAATCGTTGATTAAAAAGTATCCCTTGTCTCCGGAAGCAGAAATTGCCATTGATGAATTGAAATCAGAAAAATAAATTCTAACAGTTAGCGAGACATAATTTGGGAGTGAATCATTCGGAAAAATGTATTCACTCCCATTTTTTATTTATCAGAATAGGTAGATTATGGTAAGATATTAGTCAAAACAACATAATTTGGCATATCTTATGCTTACTCAACGGTTATTACAACGACAGGTTCAAAAATTGGTCATGACACCGCAAATGCAGCAGGCGATCCAACTTTTGCAGCTGCAAACCATGGAACTTGCCCAGTTGATTGAACAAGAAATGGAACAGAATCCGATGCTAGAGCAGGTTGAGGCTATTGAACCGGAAGAAGAACCGACCGTGGCTTCTGATGAGGTAGATACATCAATCAGCGTTCCCCCTTTATCAGAACCTGAGCGAACCGAAGGGTCAGATTCGAGTGAACAATTGACCGCGGATGATTTAAAAGCCGTTGAAGAGATAAATTGGGATGATTTATTTTCGGATGACCGAATTTGGGAAAGTACATCATCAGAAGTTGAACCATATAGTGAAGAAAAACGGGGCGGATATATTTCTAATATAGCAACTCGTGGCCAGACTTTACAAGAATATCTGCTTTCCCAACTTAGTTTCGCCGAGTTATCTAAGCGCGAATCGCTGATTGCAGAGACAATTATTGGTAATATTGATGTTGATGGTTATTTGAATGTTACCATCGAGGAAATTGTTCAAGAGGTACAAAAAGAAGCAGCGGAACGCGGTATCCAAGGATTACAAGATATAACGGCAGAAGAGGTTCAGAAAGTTCTCGATCAAATCCAACAGTTTGACCCACCAGGGGTAGCAGCGCGTTCTCTGCAAGAATGTCTCCTGCTTCAACTCCCAGCAAGAAAAATTGATGACCCGATTGTAAAAGAAATATTAACGAATCATTTCCAAGAGTTAGAACGACATAAATATCCGCAATTAGCCAAAAAGTTGAAAGTACCGTTAAGTCGCATTCAGAAAGCAATCGATATTATTTCTACATTAGAACCTAAACCAGGTCGGCAATTTATTGCAATTGTTCCGCAGACAATTATTCCTGATGTTATTGTAGAAAAAGTTGACGGTGAATATCAGGTTCGGTTGAATGATGATGATATTCCGCAGTTGCGGATTAGTCCGGTGTATCAATCGATGCTACGTAACCGAGAGAAACTATCGAAAGAACAATATGAATTTCTCCTTGACAAGTATAAATCAGCGAAAAATTTGATTCGCAATATTGAACGCCGAAAGAAGACTATACTACTGATTACTGAAAGTATCGTTAAAATGCAACGTGATTTTTTTGAAAAAGGAATAGAATTTTTAAAACCGCTCAAACTACGGGAAATTGCCGAACAGGTTGGTGTCCATGAATCTACGGTAGCGCGAGTAACTACCAATAAATATGTTCAGACACCGCATGGATTGTTCGAATTAAAATATTTCTTTAGCAGCGGCGTTGATAGTGATGGCGGTGATATGGTTTCTGCACGGAGTATTCGGCAGATGATTCAATCATTAATCCAAAATGAAAATCCCCAAAAGCCGTTATCTGACCAGACTATTGCGGATATTCTCAACGCGAAAGGAATAAACATCGCACGCCGGACTGTCGCAAAATATCGGGAACAAATGAAAATACTACCTGCGCATATGCGGAAACGAATTACCTAAAAACGGAAGAATTGGGAAAAACATTATACGTTACAAATCAGCAGGGACAACATATGATGACATTAACTGCACTCATCATGGCTGGAGGGCGAGGAGAACGATTCTGGCCGAAAAGTAGAAAGAAATCCCCAAAACAAACCTTAACCTTATTCAATGGACAACCCCTTATCAACAGTGCACTGAATCTGTTAACCCCTGTGATCTCGCAAGAGCGGATTTTTATTGTTACTGAAAAATCGGTTGCGAAACCGATCTGTGCGGTTCTTCCGCAGACATTTCCAGCAAAGAATCTTATTATCGAACCGATGGGAAGAAACACCGCTGCTTGTATCGGATTAGGAACGGTATATATTACCCAGAAATATCCGGATGCGATCATTGCGGTTATTTGTGCCGACCATCTAATACCGGATGGTGATAGTTTCAGACAACATCTCTTGTTAGCGGTGCAAATCGCTGAACAGCATGATTATTTGGTAACTTTTGGGATAAATCCGAGTTATCCCGAAACTGGATTTGGATATATCGCATCCGGAGATATGTTACTTACTTCCAATGGTTTATCAGTGTATCGGGTGAAACGGTTTATTGAAAAGCCCGATAAACCGACTGCGGAACGCTATGTCGTCAGCGGAACCTATTTTTGGAATAGCGGGATGTTTGTCTGGCGTGCGTCAACTATCCTTGCACAAATCCAGCGGTTTATGCCGCAGCTTTATAATGGTTTACAAAAAATCCAGTCGGTTATTGGAACGCCACAGGAACAATCAGTTATTCACGCTGTCTATCGTAACCTCGATAAAATACCGATTGATAAAGGAATTATGGAGAAATCTGACCGAGTTGCAGTAGTTAAAAGTATATTTCCATGGTCAGATATTGGTTCTTGGTTGACCTTAGATTTAATTCGAGAAAAAAATGGGGATGGAAACGTTGCGCTTGGAGATTACTTAGGGATAGATACTAAAAATAATATTATAGTTTCTGACAACCAATTAGTGGCAGCGATAGGAATTAAAGATATGGTGGTTGTAGCAACGAAAGATGTGGTCTTGATTTGCCCTAAGGAGCGAACCCAGGAAGTTAAACAGATTGTTACCCAATTAGCGTCAGATCCCAAATATGGTCGATATTTGTAATATCTTTAATTTTTTAAACTACTTTTATCTATTGAATTTTTAACAATGTTCTATAAAACGGAATTATATTTTTCTCTAATTTGACAAAATGAATAGATCAGTCAATTGTTAGATTAAATAAGGATGGTTAATAACGTATGAAAAAAGAAAAAGATAAACCAAAACCAAGCCATGAAAAAGTAAATGAAGTGATACCATTGGCTGAACCGAAACCGATATCACGTAACCTTAATATTTCACTGCAGGAACGAAATGAGTTGATTAAACTTGCTGAACGATATCTCGGATACGACTCACTTTATATTTGGAACGCAAACCTCAATGGGATAATTTTGCAATTACGAACTAATGATGCGCATCTAGATGATTTCTGGCGTGAAAATTGGTATCCTGCACTCCTTGACCATAGTCTACGTCCTCATGGGACACTCTATGCAATTAGTGGAATAACTGATATGGCACCGGGGTTATTTTATCATTCAGGAAGTAAAACCGGATTTATATTGAGTTCAAACTTTTATGGTGAAGTACGGTCTTTAGCGCTTGGCATAGCGTTAGATATTTCTGAAGAGCACAATGCGGTACATTTTATCCGGGGAGCACTCGTTGATGTTAATGGTGAAGGAGTCGTTATCACCGGATTGACCGATAGTGGTCGTTCGACTCATAGTTTTTTATTATTACAAATGGATCGCGCTCGGATTCATTCGAATGAATGGATTTATGTTGAACATCTTGGTGGTGAAAAAGGACGGTTATCCACTCATGTTTCTGATAGAAAATTTTATCTCAAATCCAGCACAGCTAAAATTAATCCGCGAATTAAAGAACTGTTGAAAAAATGTAAAGAAAAAGATGGATATATAATGCTCGACCCACTTTGGATCGGTGGTCAGGAGAAATACCTCGATACGACTCGTATCAAACTATTCTTTTTTCTTGTACCTGACGTGAATGATCCAAAATTAGCGAAGCGATTGAAACCAGAAGAAGCGTTATCTCTATTAGTCAATGCCAAACAGCCGTTTTTTAATCCGCATGCTTTAGTAATCAACAATCAACGGAAAGCATTACAAACCGAATTTTTTAAAGAAGTATTCAATTTCGCGGCTGCATATCAAATTAATACTGTCCATCCGGTTTTCGAAGTCCAACGGAAAATGCGCGAGATTATTATTTCCGGCGAATATATGAAACCGATGAAAGAAATTGTTATGCCGGTTGCTTTAGAATTAAAACTTCCACAGATTGATACGAAATTATTAAGTGCAGCTGTAACGGAATTATATCAACAGTCGAATGTACAACATATTACTCCGCTTGAAGCGAAACGCATGGCAGAACCTTATGGTACGAAAACTCGGTTCGGGAATTATAATTTTGTTTCTACCGTAAAAAATCGCAGTGCAGGATTGACCGTGTATGTTGGTAGTCCACGGGTAATGCAGTCAAAATTGAATCCGCGACAGAAAGAAATATTAAAAAGTCTACCCCGAACAATTGAAGAAGTCAATAAATATTTAAAACGAGCCCCATTCGTCTGCACTGAACGAACTATGGGAGATAATAATTATTTTGCGCCTCGATGCCGTTTATTTGTTTCCGTTCATCGAAAAGAGATGGTTCGGTTAGCGCATATGATTAACCAAACATTGTTGCCTTTAAAAGAAAAAACAAAAGGACCATTGCTTAACCTCGTTTATATTCCAGAATGGCAAGAAAAAGACCGACAGATATTGGTGTTTCCGGAAATTGGGATAACCTATGTGCTTGGGTCAGATTATTATGGAGAAGCAAAAAAAGGATTTTTGCGGATGGCAATGTGGCACGCGAAAGAACAAGGTATGCTTGGGTTACATGCAGGCGCAAAAATCCTGAAAGCTCGTGGTATAGATGGTAAGATTCGTAAATATAGTATGATTATTTTCGGATTAACTGCCACAGGGAAAACAACTCATTCCTGTCATGACCATGGTTTGACCGGAAAAGGTGAAGGAATAGAAATCGTACAGGATGATTTTGTTGCATTACGGAAAGATGGGGCTTGTTTAGGAACAGAACAAGGGTTCTATCTTAAAACGGAAGGGGTTAATCCGGAAGTCCAGCCATTAATCTATCAAGCGGCAACAACTCCCAACGCTATTTTCGAAAATGTTATGGTAGATTATCTCGGTAATGTTCTTTTTGATGATGAAACGCTTACCGGAAATGGACGCGGAATTATGCAGCGCTCAGATTTTGGTACCTATGCAAGTCCGAGTATTAATTTACCGCCGTTAGAAGAAGTTGACGGTATGATTGTTGCTTTTATCACTCGCAGGAATACAGTCGTTCCAATCGTATCCAAATTAACTATCGAACAAGCAGCAGCTGCGTTTATGCTTGGAGAATCAATCGAGAGTTCGGGTTCAGACCCGCGCCGAGCTGGCGAATCCGTGCGTGAAGTAGGAACTAATCCTTTCATAGTTGGTAGTGAAGCTGAAGAAGGCAATATTTTCTACAACTTTTTAAAATCACATCCGGAGAAAGTACATTGTTATTTATTGAACACTGGCGGAGTAGGTGAAATAACCGAAATTTCTGAAGAGGGGACAAAAGTTGTCCGACAAAAAGTACTACGAGTCCAGATACCAGAAATGGCTGCAATCATTCGAGGTATTGCGCGAGGTTCTATTGAATGGAAGAAAGATGAATATTGGAATGTGATGGTTCCTAACAGTGTAGAAGGTATGGATATCAATCGATTTGAATTAACAAAATTTTATCCCGAGGTTAAAATAGAAGAATTAGTACATCAATTACGACTTGAACGAATTGAATATATCCAGAATTTCAAAGGATTAGATTCAAAAATTGTTGATGCGGTTAAAGAATTATAGATTTAATCTATTTTATATTCAAATCTTCACGCTGGATATCGGTCTAATTGTGGCGAGATAGATGTTATTCGTTTCTTAATGGAGGTATTCTTTTGTTAAAGAAAAAAATCTTATGGTAATTCCTTTGAAGGATGAACAGAAATGTTTTGCTTGTGGAAAACTTAATCCTTACGGTTTGCATTTGGAATTTACTCGGATAGACCAGAATTCTCTCCGAACTACATTTACTCCTAGGGAATATCATCAGGGTTGGGCAGAATATCTTCATGGTGGATTAATTTCAACGATTCTTGACGAAGTTATGGTTCGCTTGGCTTATGAACTTGGTTTGCGTGTGATGACCGCGGAAATTAATATCCGATATAAAAAAGCAGTTAAAATAGGTACACCGTTAGTAGCGGAATCAAAGCTAATCCAGCAGAATAAACGATTAGTCCAAACGGAAGCTGAGCTTCTCTCAGCTGATCGAACTATCCGGTATGCTTTTGCTACGGCAAAATTGATCCTCTTATAACCAGTTTCATTAAGAGTCGAGATGAATTTATCAAATGCTTCGATTTTATTCTACGGTAATTTTTGCTTGGAAGCTAATTGAACTGTATATTGGGATGGGAGTAACTAACAGACTAGTTGATAAAGAGTTGGTTTAGTATTATACTTTTACCGTAATAGAGGCCGTTCGCAATTATGAGTAGAAAATTAGTGACTATCGGAATATTGATAACCGTTGGGGTTTTAGTATATCTTTATTTTCCACGGGAAAATGTTATCGGATATTTCAGCGATTCGATTAATCCGATTAAACAGCAAGAAAAGAAATTGGCGACGAACACGACCCAAGCACAACCTAATTCGCAGCAAGTTTATCAGCCAAGTCAACCCCAATCTGCACCGCTAGGAAAACCGATATCTGAATACCTTAAGATACGGCGTATGGCGGATGAAAATCAGGTGCAAATATTGTCGTTCGATGAACTGCAAATCGGTACCGTAACAATGCGACTACGTGCCCGGGATAAAAACGATATTTTCAATTTTATTGATGCAATTGAACGTGGAATAAATCTACGGGATATCGAAAATATCTCTAAAGGATACAAGATAATGTATGACAATGACGGCAGGCAAATTGTTGAAGCCGTTATTTGGATACGATATATCCCGCGATATCAATAGAAGGATAGTTACGAACTAAGCAGTTGGGTATCAATTAATTCTTCAAAAACCTTTTGCAATTCTTCATTTTTTGACAGAGAATAGAATTCGGTATATCTGCTAGCATAGAAAGGACTTCCCCATAACGGACCGCAGTTATGCAACACGCCGAGTTCTTCCAGTTCACGGACGAATGGTTCGATTTCATCAGGTTGTTTTCCGAGGTCTTGTGCAATTTCTTCTAAAGTCTGGCAAGCATTTGGATGATGATAGAAATAATTAACGATTTGCTGTTCATCTGGGGACTGTTTGATTCTATCCAAAAAATTCTTCTTTTTTAATGGATAATACATTTGGCTCACCTCATTAGCCGTCCCCCTCAAATCCCTGGATTAACCGTTGGTTTATTTTTATCAATAGAAAAACCCACCGCAGTAGCCTTGAATAATACTTCGGTGGGTTTATTGTTTCATAAGAATACCCTCAGTATGATTATAACCATTTACCACTCTTAGTTTACTCCTAACCCATGCTTTTGTCAAGTGAAAAATTCTATATTTATCTATTTTGATTGAAATTGCTGGACGGTAAATTTCCGAACCGCATTGCGGTATACCTCGAACGTTTTACGTGCGGTATCCTGCCAAGAGAAATGGTGTGCTCGACTCAATGCTTTTTCCGATAAATGGTTAGCTAATTCTTGGTCGGTGAGCAATCGGGATAAAGCTTTAATTAACTCAGATTCATTTTTCGGATCTATTAAAATTCCAGCATACGAAACAACTTCCGGCATAGATGAGATTTTAGAGGTTATAATCGGAGTTCCGCAAGCGAGTGCATCTACCAGCGGCAATCCAAACCCTTCATAGAGTGAAGGATACACAAACACTGCTGCTGCATTATAAAAAAAAGGTAAATCTTCTTCGGAAACATAATTCATGAAAATGATCTGGTTTTGTAAATTTAATTCATCAATTAATTTAAAAATAGATTGATATTGCCATCCTTTTTTACCAACCAGAACGAGTTGATATTTTTCCCGTAATTCTGTAGGAAGTTGGTGGTATGTCTTTAGCAATACTTCGATATTTTTCCGTGGTTCTAACGTACCGACAAAAAGGATAAATCGAGATTGAATACCGTAGCGCTCAGCAAGATATTTTCTAGCGGTTTCTTTTGGGATAAGACGTGAAAAAGAACTTGGAGCGAGATGAATAACTTCGATTTGATTTTCTCGGATTTTGTAAAGCTCAACCAGCTCGTTTTTTATCGCTTTTGAGTCAACAATGATTGCTGTTGCTCGATTCAATGATTTAGGAATTAATCGCGGCAAGAGTAACCGATTCTTTATATCGGTTAATTTCGGATAAAAATGGAACGTTAAGTCATGGACGGTAATTACCGAGGCACAGGGACACCGAAATGGGATTACGCCGAACGGCGAATGAAATATATCTATTCCCAATCGCTTTAGCAATTTCGGTACCTGTAGTTGTAGCCAGATATTACCTGGTAGACCATATTGTTCAATACGATTAAATCGTGCTAAGTTTGCTGGTGCTGTATAACAGATATTACGACTTGAAAGGAGATAATAGGTATGTTCCTCTGTCATTTGCGCATATTCATCAAGCAGATGTTTTAGATAAACACCAATTCCCGTCGGCTGAGGTATTAATGCACGAGCATCAATAGCAACGTTCATAGGTTATTCTTTCCTTCTAAGAAAGTTAATTACAATCATTCCCATAAGAACAATGAAGGTAATGCTAGAGATAATAAATCCAACCCTAAATGAAACTGGTTGATATATAAACTGTATTCGGTTATTTCCCGGAGGTAATATGAGCCCACGTAAAATATAGTTCGTCTGATATATTTGCTGTTCTTTACCGTTTACGAACGCTTTCCAACCGGGATAATCTATTTCACTCAATACTAAGAATGATGAAGTAAGAGAGAACGTTTCTAATTCTATTTTATTTGGAACATACTTGATAATATTTACCGATGGTTGTTGAGTTGGTTTCTCAAATTGTAAATTTACCTCACGTTCTATCAGCGCTTCGTTATGAGGGTTAAATTCATGACCATCATCAAATTTTCCGGTATAAATTGTTCTCCAAATTTCTTCAGCTGGTAAACTTTTGACTTGGGATACTAACCAGGCTCGAGGGAGAACGTTTCTATTTTCGTAAATTTCAATTTGAGATATCGTGGTTATTTTTTGCCAAATAGGGTCTATCAGTGTCTTGATGATAAAAAATCGCTTGCCCTGTTTTATTGATGCATCATATCCAAGTATATCACAAATATGAATCCCTATTTGCGGAACAGGTGCTATAAATTCAAATTCAATATGTTTTATTTCTGAACGGGTATCAAGTTTGAAGCTAGTTCGATATATATGCCCTTGATACGTTGAAGCAACCAGGAAACTCGTTTGAATTGCGGTTTTCTGATGTTTTAAGCGCAAGGTGACATCTGGTCTATCCGCAGCCCATTCTGCGGTATCTACCCCGGCACGCATCGTTTTTTTTATCTGTTGATTTTGGGTAGTAGTGAGATATATATTAGCTACAGGTTCATTTTGTGCGATTTCTACCGCATTGCTGAGATAGGAAACAACATCAACTCGAGAAATATAAGTGGGTTTAATTTCTACAGCAACTGTTCTACCGGTAGCGCTAGTGCCATCAGGATATTCAAAATGTAGATTTTCGCATTCATGTGGGATTAAGGCATATTTGGTATTGAGTAAATTTAAAAGGGGCTGATGATTTCGGAATATACTAGAAAAAGAAAATGTATTGCTTCCAATGCTAGGAGGTATTGTTCCAGTGTTATTGCCAAGAAGTTGGTCGTAACGTTTCAGCATAACCGGTTCAACACCAGCGATACTGCCTGCAGCGATAAGATTCGGTAGGTTCATTCCAAACACTCGAGTATTTTGTGGCAGATTTTCGAAAAAGTTATAGGGTAAGTATCGATATCGTTCAACAGGACATTGTGAACGAAGAAATTTAACTAGCGGTAATTCTGTATAGGTTGATAACCAAGTATGTGAATATTGAATAAACCAGGTTTTTAAATAGAGTGTTGGTTCGAATAGAAAAATCAGTATTAACCCAAGTTGTATCGCCGGTTTTTTAATCGAAAAAAGTAATCTGATTATACTGCCAGCTAATATGAATTTCAACATAAGAAACCATAATGAATATTGCATCGCAAGTTGTGAGGAAAGACATAAGAAAATGAAAATGATAGAGAGAATAATCGTCCCGAGGTAACAAGACCATTTCCATTGGAGCGTTTTAGTAATTTGGTTCTGTACAATATCAAATCCGATTCCTGCAAGAATAGATAGGGCAAAGCAAAACTCAAAACTATTCCGAAATGCACCCCGAAATAAATTATATGGAGGCACAAGGTATAATAAACGGTACAATGGAGTATGTCGACCCGCGATGAGCAGTAAGGCTAGAAATGCTATGCATCCCCAAAATATAACCAATTGGTTATGGATTAATTCAAGATGGTTTCGTTTTGTGAATATTACAATTACCAAAAGACCTACGAGGAATAAAGAAACAGGTAAAACGAATATACTTGCATCGGGTGAAATGGTGATGGGAACTAATATCGCTTTTAAGATTTGTGGCAGGTTGAGAGAACCTGCACTAAATGCAGCGTAGGATAATTTACTCCGGATGCTAAGTTGTAATGCTTCGAAAGAAGGAAGAATTTGGATGCTGGCAAGGAGTCCACCAAGAAATATGGTGAGCGAACAAAATACTATTGGGAAAAAACGTTTCTGAATATAACTCATATAGATTCCATATCCAATTATCAACAGAGCAGTATATACAAAAATTTGTCCATGTCCAGCTAATACTGCTAGCCCGTAACCTAATGCGCTACCGGAAAGGTATATCCAATTATGTTGGTATATTGCTTTTTGAACAAAAAATAGGATAACCGGAAGCCAAATCGCAGTATGCGTTACGCCGAGGTTATACGAAAAATGACCGATAAGATATCCCGAATAAGCGAAGGTTAAACCGGAAAGGATACTAGCTATTCGACTACATTTGATTTCCCGACAATAAAGATAGGTGAAAAAAGCGCTTAACACATAAGGTAAGGTTAATAGAGTATTTGCTGCTATACGATACGGCAAGATTAACAACAGCCAGGTTAAGGGATAAAAAATACTTGCTTGCGTCTGTGAAATTAGAGGATATCCAGAAAGAATATATGGATTCCATAATGGGAATATACCAGATTTTATAGAGTCAAAAAAATATTTTTGTAACGGATATGCTTCATCAAATTCATCGAAGACTACCAACCATTTTCCGGTAATAATAGGTTTACCAAAAATCAATAAAGCTATAAACAAAAATAATACTAATGGAAATAGGTATTCTGTAATGTATTTTAGCAACCGATGCATGTAATAGATTGAATGGAATTGATTATATGTGTTTTTCGATAAATTCACGATAAGCAAATTCTACCGTTTCCCAAGAATAATTTTTATCTATATATTCTTTACCTTGAACGCCGAGTTGTCTTCGTTCGGCATCGTGATGTAATAAATAGTCTAGGGTTGCTACAAACTCTTCGTATGATTGATAATATAGTCCGCCGTTACTCCGTCGGCAATGCCCTTTAAGTACGTCACAGGTTCCATTAACTAGCACTGCTTTTCCTACACTCATTGCTTCAAGTAATGCTATACACAAACTTTCATATTTTGATGGCATGATAAATAGTTTCGCGGTAGCGAGTGCGTTCCATTTATCTTGCTCATTTAAAGTACCGAGATAAACAATTTGCTGATGTTTTGGGATTTTCATTACATTTTTCCCGAGCAAAACCAATTTAGGGATTTGTCTGCTTTCACGATGAGTTTTTAAATAGTGCAAATAATATTGGAATAGCTGGTCGCATCCTTTATTCGGGTCAATCCGGCCAACATATAGTAAAAAATCATCGTTTAGCTGATATTTCTTTTTAAAATCTTCTATTTGTAAAGTAGCAGGAGGGGTGATTCCGACCCCGAGTATTGCATTTGGTATCGATTCATTATGGGTTATACTTTCGATCAGTTGTTTTTCTTCCGGGGTTAGATAGATTATGGCTTTCGGTTTATTCAGCAGAGTTTTCGAAATTTTTAAATATATCGTCTGGTCGTGTTCAGCAGTTGGGATTAAGATACTCTTTTTAGGAACAGTAAGTATGCCATGATAGCTTAAATAATAACGATAACAATAGAAAATGAATATATCATAATTATGTTGGTATCGTGTTATATATTCAATCAATTTCGGAGCATACGGTCCTTCTGATTTTAACCAGGCAAGTTCCGCTTTTTCAGAGTTCATCTTCGGATTGCGAAATACTCTTTTTGATTGCAAGGCGAATTCATATATATTCCGTTCTCGCTCAACCTTAAATCGGTGGATGGTAACGCTGTTGAGTTCTTGGGTTCCTTCCGGGAGCTCATTTCGCCAAGTTATATAATCTTTCGCGCAGGTTGTTAGTATATCAACTTGATTGGTTTTAGCGAGTCGTTCTGCAATCCATCGACAATGCAGTTCTGAGCCGCCGTTTATGTCGAGACCATACCGATGTATAACGATAGCTATTTTCATACATTTTTAAATGGATTTGATTGAATCGTAAGGTATCATAGTTTTTGTCTACGAAATTACCTGTCTGGTATCAAGGTTCAGGTATAACGATAACAGAATCACACGAAACCGCTATCTCCCGCGTATCAATACTATCCGGAATCACATCTTTCGGCACATTAACACGGCTATATTCCAATTTGAGAATATTATTTGCAGTTGTTGATAAGGTATATGAAGGTATTGAAAATTTAACCTCCTGCCAGGACCATTCATTTTTTAAAGTAATTGATTGTAGCGGGAAATTGTTCATAAAAATATGAATTATTTGCGGCGGTGCATTTGGGTAAACAAATGGCATAACTCGAAGTATTCCTGCATAATTTTTTTCGGGAATTAACGGGAGAAACAGTTCTGAACGGGTTCCTTGTGACCAGATGTAAGAAGTTCGTTTATCAGCTGTTAATTCATCAGCAAACCAACCGGTTGCCAGATAAGGTCGAGCAGAGATGTTACCGAGATCGAGCTCGAGGTGATCAGTAGGTTCCATCGGTTGTGCCCATTGAATTTGCGCTACACCTATCCCAAGCCGACGGTAATCCCAGATGGTCGTTCCTTCCTGCCTCTGCCAAGGATTCCAAGTTTTATCAACCAGAATGGATAATACCGCATCTTTTTTCCCTGGTTTACTTGATGGAATAGTATTCGGAACGATAAATTCATATTCTCCCCAGCCATTTCGGGTTAGAGTCAATCGGTCAATTAGTGTATGATTCAGATAAATTGAAACAGTAACCGGATATTGTGTGGTATCGAGTCGATAGGTAAGTATCGGTAGCGTAAATTTCCGCGCACGGATACCAATCTTTTTATAAGCAAGTTTATTTATCCAGCGAAAATAATATCCGGAATTTTGTTCCGGTTTATACATTCCCACCGTATAATCCAACCGGTCTTTAACTTTGTCTGAAGTAATAGAATTATACCCATAAACCGCGATAAGAAGAAGAATAAATACTCCAATGTTCGCTTTTGCAGATATGACATTTATATTTTTTCTTTGCAGGTTCGTTTCGTGTCGGAACGTTGTAGTCGAAGAACAATCAGGGGACAACGAAGTGAGTAATGCAACAGGGATCCAGAATAAAAGTTGCATTTCAACTTGAACGAGAGAATGCTGGGTTAATTGCGCTAGCAGGAATGCTATAAGCCCCGTCAACAACCCTAAGGGAACCAATCCATTATTTCTAATCGCTTTCCAGCCAATAATGAAGATTACGATAATCAGCCACAGAAATAAACCGAATCCAATTAACCCGAGTTCTGCTGCAAATTGTAAATAATAATTATGGGCATATGCGATTCGCAAAAAAGTGGTTACACCCGGTTTAAGGAAATATTCTAACCAAAATGGATATGAACCAATCCCGATTCCTACCAACGGCTGATAAGTAACCATAGCGAATGCTGCTTGCCATAACGGAATCCGATTTTTGAGAATCGTATCTGCGTCCGCGTGGGTATTAAGCGAAAATTTCAACACATCCCAATACGATTTATGTTGACTTAAATCTGTTGTGGTAGGATTTTGGGTAGAAATGATAATCAGGATTATGGTGGTGGATATGCCTACAATCAGCAGTATAATACTAATTTTAGTGAAATGGTTTCGAATAAACTGATATGAAATTTCTTTCCGCATTCGAGAAAAGGAAATGATTATTACCATGAAAATTGAACTCAATACAAAACTAAACCAAGCAGCACGCGAGCCTGTCCAAAGTAAATTGAGCAATAATAAGAAGATTAATCCACTGTATTTGATGAATGATACCCCTCGAGCGGATAACACCTTTGCGATAACTATCGGAATAACGAGAATAAGATATACACCATAGGTGTTCGGGTCAGTGAATGTTGAGTTTATCCGGGTTAAGTTCGGTGAAATGTGTTTCCAGTATTCCAATAGATTCCATTGAGTAACGTATTGAATGAGACCGTACCCGCTCATAAACCCGCTTGCAATTAAGAGCGTAGTGATAATACGGTCGCAATTTTTATCGTGTTCTTTCAGGTAGAATAATAATAAATAGAAAAACGCAATGCCGATAACTAGGGTTCGATAACTGTGAATAGCACTGATAAACCGGTCTTCTGGATAAGTCGTAAAAATACTTGGGATACTTTGGAACCATTTCAAGAAAACGAATGTTATCGGTGCATAACTAAGAGTAAGAAGTGTAGTAACAACTGAAAATGATAGTAGAATCACTAAATAGGTTAGGGGAATATCCAACGGTGATTTTTTCAGGATTCTAGCTTCTTTTCTTTTAAATAAGGTGATAAACATTAACCAACATAACATGATTACAGCTAACGAAATGGGAAACCCCTTTAATTGTGTCGGTAAAAGTGTAAGCATTGGGAAAATAAAAATAAATAATATTAAACCGGATAGTAAGTCCAGATTGAGAATAAATAAATATACGATTGTTATTAGGATAACCAGCCAGGGGAGATAATCAGAGTCGATAAGCAATAAACCGAAAGCAATAAGGAAAAAAATAAAACTAATCCAAAATAGAGAACGTGTCATTGCAAAGAATCCAATATTGCTTGTAGCCTTAAACCTAAAAAGCAGTAACCTTTTTAACTAACGTTATTCGAAGATTTTTGTCCGGTTATCTTACGATAATATGTGAGTATCGCTAGTATTTTTTCCCGTAGGATAAACGGAGTTAAAGCCTTATTATCTGTCGGGTCTATCCATACCCACGCTTCCAATGTCGCAATCGGTTGAGCGGGAAGTGGAGAGCGTAGTTCGGTCACGACAATTTGTGGAGCTGGTTCTGCAAGTATCCGATTTTCTTTTTGCCATTGATTGAATAATGCCTGAATTTCACTGCGCATATTTTCTATCGAATCAGTATATTCGATATAAAACGGAACCACAATGCGTTGTTTTTTAAGTTTAGTTAGATTAATTACTTTATTATTAATTACATTTTGATTCGGAATACTAACCATATAATTTTCCGGAGTAACCAATCGAGTTGTTCTAAGGGTAATCCGGTCAACTTTCCCTGTAGTGCCATCGAGTGTAACAATATCGCCGATTTCGAATGGTTTGTCCCAAAAAATGCTAAATCCGGCAATAAGGTTCGCCAGTGTATCTTTTGCAGCAAAACCGATAGCAATTCCGAGAATTCCTAATCCAGCGAGAAGCGAAGTTATCCGCGGGAAAATCGGTTCTAAACCGAGAATGATACCGTACCCGAGCACTGAATATTTTAATAGAGATAGGAGCGCGTCAATAACCGAAGGGGCTAATTTCGCTTTCTGCATTGCGCGTTCTGAAATTACCCGCAAAAACCGATATAGGAGATAAAATAGTAGGAAAATGAGTAGACCGAGGAAAATATTCGGTAAAAGATTAAAAAATCGGTCAATATAATTCAAAATAACTTGATGGAAATCAAAGAAATTTATCGTAGTTTGACCTGAATACTGGCTCGTGGTATTTGACGTCATACTGTATATCAAGTAATATTTGCCGGTTTTATAAATTAATGAATAGTATATCATAAATTTATTGACAATATAATCTTCATAACAATAGAGATAACGTTAATTTTTATCGGATAAAATCGTTGTAAAAGATTGGTACAAAACTAAACTTAAAAAAATGTAAATTGGTTAATATCAAACGTTATCTTTTTGTTATGTAGATAAGTTGACACAGAACAGAATTCAGGGTATTCTTAATTATATAAATAAACAAATTGAATATTTTTTCTAACTTAAATAAAATCAATTAAAAATGTATCTACTAAAATCCAATTAATATCTTGGTGTATTTTTTGCTCATATATTATGGTTTAACTATTATTTTAGGAAAGAGGAATTGAAGATGGGAAAGGATTTTGCGCAACGGAACCCGCCTAGATATCTTCAGAGAACGAGCGGTACTTGGCGTCATCGACATCCGTGGTTCCGTCGAATGTTAATTATTTGTTTAGTGTTAATCGGACTCATTTTAGTTTCTGGGGTGGTATTCGCGATAACTGCACCGGCGGTATTCAAAACGCCTGACCTGGACGCTCTAATGCAATATCAGCCATTTCAGGTAACCAAAATATATTCCGATACGAATGAACTGGTTGGCGAACTTGCCATTGAGAACCGAATTCGCATACCACTCTCGAAAATCCCCAAAAATCTGCAGAATGCGGTTATTGCTGTTGAAGATAAAAATTTTTATAAACATCATGGGATAGATTATAGTGGATTAGTTCGGGCTGCCTGGCGGAACTTATTAGCAGGGAAAGTGGTTCAAGGCGGGTCAACGATCCCGCAGCAACTAGCGAAAATCCTCTATACCGGTCGAGAACGAACAATTAAACGGAAAATAAAAGATGCAGTACTAGCGATGCAGATATCGAAAAAGTATTCGAAAGAACAAATCCTTGAAATTTATTTGAATCAGATTTATTTTGGTCATGGCGCATACGGAGTTGAAGCAGCGGCAAATCTCTATTTCGGGAAATCTGCTACACAATTAAATCTAGCAGAATGCGCGTTGTTAGCTGGATTAATTCGCGCTCCGGAATATTATTCGCCGTTTCGGAATCTTGACCGAGCGAAAAAACGCCGGAATTATGTTATTTCTCGAATGCTCGAAGAAGGTTATATCACTAAAAATCTTGCAACGCGGGCGCAACTTTCTGCAATCATCTTGTCCAAACGCCGTGAACGATTTACCGCAGCTGCATATTTTACTGAACAGGTACGGCGCGAGTTGGAAAGCGATCCGAACTATGGAACGAATGCAATTTATAAAGAAGGGCTCCGTGTGTATACCACGATGAATATGCAAATGCAATTAGCTGCCCAAGAGTTAATCAAACTCCATTTACAGCGAATTGAACAAGAACAACAGGAATTGCGGAATCTCGCTGGCAAGAGTAAAAAAACCGCATTGAAATTGAATCAGACTGGATTGGTTAAAATCGTCCGATTATCTGAACCAATCGATTTGAAAACCCGAAAATTTCCGAAATCGGTTATCGTAGATGCTCTTGGAAAACAAGTGACGCTAAAACTTCCGGAGGAGTTGCCGTGGTTAGCGCCGGAGAATATTTTGAAACCAGCGAATTATCTGCTGGTTAAACTGGTTAGTGTTGATGCTAAAGGTGATCCTGTGCTTGTTTTAGTCGAAGAACCGCATGTCCAAGCGGCATTGATTGCGATTGACCCACAGACAGGTGGAATTAAAGCTATGGTTGGTGGATATGATTTTAATGAAAGTCAGTTTAACCGTGCAATACAGGCGTATCGTCAGCCGGGGTCTGCATTTAAACCGATTGTTTACGCTGCTGCGTTAGATAATGGGTATGTTCCTTCGGATATTATCACGGATGCACCGATTAGTTTCACGTTCGGTAATAAAACCTGGGCACCAAAAAATTATGATGGGAAATATCGCGGGGCAGTAACGCTTCGATATGCATTAGAGCATTCGTTAAACGCCGCTACGGTTCGGCTCGGGTCGAAGATAGGGATTGATACGATACTCGAATATGCACATCGGTTAGGAATACCGGATACGGAAGATAGAACATTAAATCGGGATTTATCGTTGGTGCTTGGAAGTTGCGATGTTATGCCGATAGAACTCGTTTCAGTCTATGCGATTTTCTGCAATGGTGGAACGTGGTATCAGCCGAACATATTTCGGTCAATTGCTGACCATAGTGGGCGGGTGATTGAAGAGTTTACCATACAATCGAAGGAAGTAATCAGTCCACAAACCTGTTATCTGATAACCGATATGATGAAAGGGGTTATCAAACGCGGAACCGCTGCCTATTATGTTGGAAGTAAATTCAATCGACCTGCTGCCGGGAAAACCGGAACCTCGAGTGATTATTCTGATGCGTGGTTTATTGGGTATACGCCGAATTTAGTGGTTGGCGTCTGGGTCGGGTATGATAAACGCGCTCCACTCGGACATGCGATGACTGGCGGTCGTTGTGCCGGACCAATTTGGCGAGATTTTATGCTGCGAGTATTAGAAGGAACAGAAGTAACTGATTTCCCAGTTCCGCCGGGAATTGTTTTTGTTGATTTATGCAGTGCCACTGGGAAAAAGGCGACCGCGCGATGTAAAGAAGCCTCTGATTTAGATGGCGGGAAAACCTTCTATATATATCGAGAAGCATTCAAAGAAGGTACCGAACCTAGGGAATATTGCGATTCCGAACATACCGGATTAACTCCAATTTCGACAGGGGAAATTGATGCGGAAGCGCCTCCGACAGATGCACCGTAAAATTCTAAACGAAATGTGAATATCGAAATTTGAAACTCGAGATTAACACAAAAAATTAACCGTAAAAGACACACAGCAATCGCTGAAGTATAATACAGAAAGAACATCTTTACGTGTCATCACGGTTAATGTTTTTAGCAATGGTAGAGCATAATATCCAAATCATGCTCATGCAGGAATCGGATTTAGATGCCGTAGTGCAGATTGAAGAAGAATCATTCAGCGACCCATGGAAAAAGAGCATGTTCGCTACAGAATTGAAAGAACAGGGATTTTCTACACCGTTAGTCGTTAAAGATAACGGTAAAGTCATTGGATATGCGATATTCTGGCAAGTACTTGACGAAGCGCATATTGGCAATTTCGCTATCCATCGAGAATATCGCCGAAAACATATCGGTAGTTTACTCATGCAGCATATCATTGAACTTGCCATTAAACGGAAGATAAAAAAGATCACACTCGAAGTTCGGGTTTCAAATACTCCCGCAATTGAACTCTATCGCCGATTCGGTTTCCGCGAAATCGCTATTCGCCATAATTTCTATCACAATCCTATCGAAGATGCGTATGTCATGCTGAAAAGCATGCTATAATTCATTTCACATTTAACATTGAACAACAATTAGCATTTCAATTGTACATTGTGCTTTGCTAATGTTACATTCTCCAATGAATCTTTCAATTATCGTTGGGCATAGCAATAGTGATTTTGATGTCGTTGCGTCAATGGTAGCCGCGAAAAAACTCTACCCGCATGCGCAATTGGTTTTCGCTGGGTCGCAAGAAAAATCAGTTCGAAATTATCTCGCTGCATATCCGCAGCTTGTTCCTGCAGTGAAAGCGAAACAGATTAATTTAGCTGAGGTAACCGAGATGATTCTAGTCGACACTCGGTATGCGAGTCGCATTGGAATTTTCGCTGAATTATTGAATCGTCCTAATGTTAAAATTACCGTGTTTGACCATCATCCGAAAAGTCAAGGTGATATTACTGGAGATGTTGAAGTGATTCAAGAAGTTGGTGCTACCACGACTATTTTGATCGAACTCATCAAAAAACAGAACCTTACCCTTACTCCGGAAGAAGCGACGTTAATGGCGCTCGGTATCTACGAAGATACTGGGTCACTAACCTTTCTTTCCACGACAAAAGCTGACCTTGATGCGGTTAAATATTTGCTGGATTGCGGTGCGGATTTGACGCTAGTCCCGACGTATGTATTCCATGATTTAGATACTGAACAAATCCCGATGTTAGGTGATTTAATTCGTGCGTTAACCGAACACTATATTGACGGGGTGAAAATTGCAATTTCAATAATTCGTGCGGAGAAATATATCGGCGATTTAGCGTATTTAGTCCATAAACTTCGGGATATCGAGAATCTACCGGTTATTTTCGCTTTAGTTCAGCTCCCTGACCGTGTCCAGGTTATTGCTCGAAGCCAGACGAAAGCGCTAAATGTTGCAGAAGTATTATCTCATTTCGGTGGTGGCGGACATCGGACCGCAGCCTCTGCGTTGGTTAAGGATATTACGGCGGAACAATTACAACAGCAGTTAATTGAAACTATCCAAGGTTGTATCGTTCCCTTAATTCGTGCCAAAGATATGATGAGTTCACCGGTAATGACCGTTTCGCCGAATCATACTGTTGACCAGGTGCGGAAGATTATTCTCCGTTATGGACATAGTAGTTTTCCCGTTATGGCAGGAAATAATGTCGTAGGAATTGTTTCTCGATTCGATATAGACCGGGCAATGCACCTTGGATTGGCACAATCGCCGATTAATAAGTTTATGAGTACCAATGTTATTTCCGTTGACCCGCTCGCTTCGTTACATCAAGTTCGCGCTTTGTTGCTTGAACATGATATTAACCTTTTACCAGTTATCGATTCGAATCGACTTATTGGCGTTATTACCCGTCATGATTTGTTGAAAATAACGCATCAAGAATTCATAACCGCAGAACCACAATCAGATTCAAGAACTACGTTACCGCTACCCGAATCTGCCACCGCTAAATTTCAGAATATCGCTGCACTTATGCGCGAACGATTACCAGCTGAACTTATTGGGTTCCTTCGACAAATCGGTGAGGTAGCTGACCAGATTGGATATACAGCGTTTGTCGTCGGTGGGTTTGTACGTGATTTGTTACTGAATGTTCCGAACTATGATATTGATATTGTAGTCGAAGGTGATGGCATAACCTTTGCACGGAAATTCGCCCGAATCATTAACGGGCACTGTAAATCGCATAAACGGTTTAACACAGCTATTGTAACTTTAGCAAACCCGCTTCGTGGTGAAGGGATGTTAGCTCCGGTACAAAAAATTGATATCGCTACTGCCCGAACCGAATTCTATGAATATCCAGCAGCGTTACCGCAAGTTGAAGCGAGTACCATAAAACACGATTTATACCGGCGCGATTTCACCATTAACGCCATGGCAATAAAACTCAATCCGACAGAATTCGGTCTGCTGTATGATTATTTCAACGGGCAACGAGATTTAAAAAAACGGACTGTACGCGTTCTCCATAATTTGAGTTTCGTTGAAGACCCGACCCGGATATTCCGCGCGATTCGGTTCGAACAGCGGTATAATTTCCGGATAGATAAACATACCCGACATTGTTTGGAAAATGCATTAGAGTTAGAGCTATTTGCGCAACTCGGGAATCAGCGGGTGCGCGAAGAACTCGTGCAGATATTAAGTGAACCTAATCCGATTAAAGCGATTCGACGTATGCAAGAACTAAATATCTTGCAGTTTATCCATCCGCAGATTCGACTCAATCAGGCATTGACCCAGCTATTCAATTCGGTTCAGGAAACGCTGACTTGGTACCGAGAGAACTTCGAGAGGATAGAACTCAGAACTCAGCCGTCAGACTGGGAAAATCAGAAACAAGAAGCGACAGGTGAAAAGCGAGAAGAGAAACACTCTGCACTTTGCACTTTGCACTCTGCAATTGAAAGTTGGTTATTATATTTTTTGGCGTTACTCGACCAATTGGATTTGGATACTGCGCTTACCGTTTGTAACCGGTTGGTTATGCCGATGTATGCAACTACGGTGGTTAAACAGGTTAAGGTCGAAACGAATACGGTTCTCGATAACCTTGCAGAACCTGAAATAAATAAACCGAGCCGAATCTACCTAGTCCTCTATGAGAAGAAACTCGAATCGGTATTATTCTGGCTAGCGAAAACGGTATCGCCGGCTAGTAAGCAGTATATTCAGGGACATGCTCAAGCATCAGAACCGGTTGCTGAAAAAATCAAACGATTTTTAGCCGAATATCGATTTGTCCAAATATTCACTACCGGTAACGATTTATTAAATCTCGGTTATCCCCCTGGTCCGGAATATAAGAAGATATTGCTCTCTCTCCTACTTGCAAAATTAGATGGAATTGTACTGACAAAAGAAGATGAATTGAAGTATCTTTCCAAGGTTTTTCCTCTTTAAACAAATCGCATAATAAAAATATAAATATAAACTTACCGGAATATTTATGCTATAATAATATATAGATATATATTAAGTGCTAAATTGATGACTTCTTGAAGTAAAAGTGGAGATGAACCAGTGTGGGTTAAAGGCACACTGGTTCATCTCCACTCTATACCTAGGATATAAAAAGGATATGAAAAGGAAAAAAACAACTGATTCGCCGCAGGTTACAATAAAAATTCCATTAGAAAAGTTTATCCGGGAAGCGAAAACAAGGTTTCAAGTGAAATTAAATAAACTTAACCTTAATCCAGCACTTAAAAATCAGGTTATAAATTCGTTTGAATCTGCAATATCCGAAATTCTGGTATCAAAATTCGCGAATGAAGGGATTGTAGAACTGGTACAGTTTCCGTTAGGTTCGCTGTCCGCTAGCGGGAAATTCGATGACCCTGATGCAGGTTCTATCGTTTATGTTCCCGGTACGGAAAAACATAAACCGTATATTCGGAAATGGGTTAATCCGAAGAACACGCTCACCGCAAAACGAATTGAACATCGGACTCTGTTTAAACAGGTTAGCCAACAATGGAAACATGAATCGGACGCAATTAAATCCTTATGGAATGATTACGCAAAAAAGATAGAATTCGCTAGCGGACAAACGATGTATATCAAACACTGGTTTAAAATTGGGAAAGAAACTGGACAATATCCGAAGCTCGGATTTAAACCGTAAAAAACTAACCGCAGCGTGCGCTATGGATAAACAATACGTTGGTAGTTCTGTATAATCTATGCAGTATTACTTTTATTTCTTTTTCAATTTGAAAGAATCATATAATTCGCCTAACGCATTATACGATTCATACGATAAGCTGTTTTTATCTACGCTGATAACCTGAAATAACTGCCTTCCGTTTTCCATTTTCACCATTACATCTTTATACTTCTGACCTAGACCATACACTTTCGTTCCACTAACTGAAACCACATATACCGTTCCTGGTTCAGTATCTGCAACTTTCTTGCCATTGCGCAGTTTATAAGTTCGACCGTAGGTATGGTCGTGCCCCTGGAGAACTAAATCAACGGTATATTTATCGAAAATCGGTAAGAACAGCTTTTGTAACTGCGGATTATCTCGATTGACCGCAGTTGAATAAAACGGTTGATGGATCGCAACAATTGTCCACCGTTGCTGGTTTTTCGCTAGAACTGAGTCCAGCCACTGCGCCTGTTCTTCGAGCTTTTCGTTGCCATTTAACATAACTAGTCGAACCCCTTGATAATCAAGGTAATAAACGGATTCTTCTAATCCTGCAGGACCGTTTTCCGGTAATGTAAATTGCGGACGCCATAGATAGGTAAGCGCCGGTGTAGTCTCGGTAGCGCCAGGTTTCGGCAGATATTCATGATTTCCAGGGAGTAAGATTATCGGGGTCATTCGCGGTATCCAACCGAACGCATCATATAGTTCCGCCCATAGTTCATCTTTATTACCGTTATTAACTATATCTCCAGTTATGAGCCAAAACCGAGCATCAGGCGCTTTCGTATATGCTGCACGAAATATTCGCGAACACATCGATTTGATATCATTCTGCGGATCGCCGAAATAGATAAATTTAAATGCTGCAATGGTATCCGTTGCGGTTCTAAACTGATTCCATTCACTCCAATATTTTTCATTACCAACTCGATACGCATAGAGTGTATTCGGTTTTAACGCATCGAATATAACCGAATACTGATATACCGTCGTTCCGTTATCTAATTGCACTGATTCTGTTTTCGCGGGAACGGTTTTCGCGCTTTTTGTTAAATCCGTTGATTCATTGGCGAGTGTAATCTGTGCTTGCGGATTTATCACCGCAGCGTTAGTCCGCCAGGTAACCGCTACGCTATTCGCTGGTGTTGCGGTTAAATTCAAAATAATTCGTTCAGGAGAATTATCCAGCTGCGGTTGCGCAGCGTAAAGTAAATAACTACTTAAGGATAAAACGAAAAAAACGAAGAGAACTTTACCATATCTATATCTAAGCGATTTAGCGTAAACCATTCGGGTAATCTCCTTGAAATGTAGATTTGTGTATTCCTCAATAGATTATAATATGAACGGAACCCATTTGGCAATGAACATGCATAAAACCGGTTCAATCGTGAGGCAAACTTCGTTGTGCTATTCAGCTGTTTTTCCACGTAGATAGTTCCAACTATCAGTACGGTATTTTTGGGTAAGGAGTTTTTCCGCAAGAGTTCGTTCAGAGTTCGTTAATTCAATCGGTTCGAAATCTATTCGGAATTGAATTACGAACCCTTGGATGAGATGGTTGATAAGAGTCTCTAATTGAATCGGCGTTGGAAGATGATGGTTAATCGCAGTAACACAGGGAGCTATAGTTTCATTAGCGATTGCAAGAAAATATCGCTGGTCTTGTTTCGGGTCGTAATCGAGTAGGATTGACCCTTGCTGCAACATCGCGTTTTGAATACGGCGTTGCGCTGACCCGATTAGTTTTTTTCCGTTAACGGTTACTTCATATCGGCTCGTAGCGGCGAAACAGAGCGGTGATTTCGAAACGAAACCGGTGATACCAGCGTTTTCCGTTCGGTCTTCTATTTTCCGAGTTACCGACTCTTGCTTTTTAAGCTTCGGGCGTTCGAGTGTCGCGTTGATCCCTAATAACTTCAGACCTTTGACAAACGCTGCGCTGATAACTCGATACGATTCGGTGATATTCTTCGGGATATTCGGATAGCTATCCGGAATAACGAGACTATAGGTTAGTTCAGAGTTATGAAATACCGCTCTACCACCGGTAGGCCGACGAACTACCGGAACATTATCTTGTTTGCATGCAGTTAAATTTATCTCCTGCTCGATATTCTGGAATCTGCCGATGCTGATTGACGGTTTCGACCAGGTATAGAACCGTAGGGTAGGGGATTGAAGTGAGTTGCTAACCGTATACTGTAGAATCGCTTCATCAATCGCCATGTTGGTGAACGCATCTTTAGCTCCGTCAAGTATAAGTCTCCATATCATAAAGAATACACGTTAAATGTCAAAATCCAAATTTCATATGTATGTTGAATGAAAAGCTAACCAGAAAATACCTAAGAAATTTATATCATTTTGTGGGTATAACGAATATACGTTACGTTATTTCGGTTAAAATCTTTAGAACTTATATCAGTTCTTGGACTAACTCTCTAAGGAATGATTCGACATCGGTAACAATTCCGAGCGTTTGTGCGCTACCTCGGTCAATAAGTTTGGTAACAACCGCATGGTTGATATCAACGCAAACGGTGAAAACTCGTGCTGGCAGAACATTACCCGTTGCAATACTATGTAACGTAGTCGCAAGCATCAGCGCCATATCGACTTGTTGCGCATATTCCCGCATTAGTTTTTGTGCTTGCATTGTATCCGTAATAACTTCTGGTAATGGTCCATCATCGCGAATTGACCCAGCAAGAATAAACGGAATGTGATTTTTTATGCATTCGTAGATTATCCCTTGCCGTAGAATATTCTGTTCAACAGCAGATTTCGCTGACCCGCAACGCCGAATCGTATTAATTGCACGGAGATGGTTACGATGTCCTCCGGTGGTAACCTGTCCATCTTGTAACGAGATGCCTAACGATGTCCCATATAACGCAGATTCGATATCATGAACTGCTAACGCATTTCCTGCAAAAAGAACGTTAACATATCCGGCACGGAGTAATGCGGATAAATGTTTTCCAGCACCGGTATGAACGATTGCCGGACCGCCTACTACTAGAATTTTTCCGTTCTTGTTATGTATCAATTTCATCCGTTGCGCAATTTCACTAATGAGCAGCTTTTTCGGTTTCTCTGATGAAACCGAACTGGTCATAAAACTGAATATCTCTTTTTCACGCTCTCGGGGTAACGGAATAACTTTAATCCCTTGATGGCCAACCACGATATTATCCCCTTTTTGCACTTCGTTAATTGCAATACATCGAGCTGTATTCCGTTTCGTATCAAGAACAATTCCGCAATCCATTTCAATGTTCTCGACCGGAATCCATTTTCCCTTATAGAAAACGAAAGTATCGAGATTGGTGGTAGCATAGAAATTTTCTGGAAATGCGCCATCCATATCTGCAGGGATAAACTGAACTTCAGCTTTTTCTTTGACCACTGCACCAAGTTTCTGGATATTGCCAAGAATATTGTTTAATGTCGTTTCATCAGTAGCGGAAATGGTTATCTGTGCGAAACTCGGGTCAGTACTTTGTTTACCAATTCGAATTTCATCGATAGTAAAATTTCCACCTAATTCGAGAATGGTATCAAGTACCCGAGTTAACGCTAGCGAATTGATGATGTGCCCTTCGAGAACAATCGTTTCATTTAGCATAATTATGGTTTTCGAAGTTAGAATCAAAAAGATAGAATCTAGGACGGGTTCCTAGTTTCTCAATCTTGGCTTCTAACTCCGTATTTTGAATTTAAGATTCGGTTGTCGCGCCGCAGTAACTTCATCGAGCCGGCGCACCGGCGTTTTCTGCGGTGCGGATTTGACTAATTCCGGATTATCCATACTTTCCTGAACTATTTTCTCCAATGCTGCCGCAAACGCATCTAACGTTGCTTTATTTTCAGTTTCCGTCGGTTCTATCATTAGCGCTTCTTTAACCGTTAATGGAAAATATACCGTCGGTGCATAAAATCCATAATCTAACAATCGTTTGGCGATATCAACGGTTTTTATTCCAGTCTGCTGGAGTATGTTTTGTCCGGAAGCGACGAATTCATGCATACATGTTCGTGAATACGGTACCTCGATTTTTTGTTCAACCAATTTCTTTAAATAATTCGCAGAAAGAACTGCCTGGTCGGAGACCGCATTTAGTCCAGATGCACCGAGTGAACGAATATACGCATACGCTTTAATTACCACGCCGATATTCCCGTAAAATGAATGTATCCGACCAATGGATTTGGGACGATTGTAGTCCCAGGAGTATGATTCATTATTTTTTATCACCACCGGCGTAGGTAGATACGGCGCAAATCTCAATTTCACTCCAACCGGACCACTGCCAGGACCGCCACCACCATGCGGTGCAGAAAATGTTTTATGTAAGTTCAGATGGAGCATATCGAATCCTAAATCGCCGTAACGTGTTTTACCAAGGAGAGCATTTGCATTCGCACCATCACCGTAGAGCACCGCTCCAACTTGATGCACTGCATGTGCGATTTCGAGAATCTGTTCTTCAAATAATCCGAGTGTATTCGGATTAGTTATCATCACCCCAGCGACAGTCGAGTCTAACTGGTTTTTCAGTTCAGTAAAATCAATATTGCCATGCCCGTTTGATTCGATTTCAATCACCTGGAATCCGCATAACGCTGCGCTTGCCGGATTCGTTCCATGGGCAGTGTGCGGTATGATAATTTTAGTTCGATGCCGTTCCCCGATATCATTGAAATAAGCTTTTACCATCATCAATGCAGTCAGTTCACCATGAGCACCTGCTGCGGGTTGGAACGTGAAGGCATCAAACCCAAAAAGTTCTATGAGACACTGTTCCATTTCGTAGAGCAGTTGTAAGGTTCCTTGCGCTAAAGAATCGTCAACGAGCGGATGTAAACCCGTAAAACCAGCAAACCGTGCGATTCGTTCGTTAACTTTCGGATTATATTTCATGGTGCAAGAACCGAGGGGATAGAAATGGGTGTCAACCGCATAATTCTTCTGCGATAAACGAACATAATGTCGGATAATTTCTGGTTCAGCTAGTTCCGGAAGTTCAGCCGGTTTATTCCGTAGATATTTCGTCGGGATAAGCCTTTCGATTGAAGTAGTCGGAACATCGCAATCTGGAATCGAATAGCCCTTATGCCCGGGTATACTCTTTTCAAAAATCAATTCCATAAAATCTTTTTTACCACAAAGACACCGAGAATACCAAGAACTATGAAATTTAAGATACTCAATACTAAATTCTAAATGAAAACATCTTAGTGGCTTAGTGTCTTAGCGATGATAAAATGTCTATGAGTTTATCGATTTCTTGTTTCGTTCTTTTTTCCGTTACGCAGAATAATAAACAATGTTTAAGTTCAGGATAATGGGTTTCCAACTGATACCCACCGATGATTCCGGATTGTAATAGATTCTGATTAACCGCTTGTGCAGATATCGGACATCGAACGATAAATTCGTTAAATCTCGGTTGGTTATCCCAGATAATTTCATATCCATTAAGTTGCGCGACTTGTTGTTTAACGTAATGGGTTTTTTGAATGTTCAGTTCAGCGACTTTTTGTAGTCCATGTTTTCCGAGCAAACTTAAGTATACCGTTGCGGCTAGTGCGGTTAACGCTTGGTTTGAGCAGATATTCGAGACTGCTTTCTGCCGGCGAATATGTTGTTCCCGAGTTTGTAGGGTTAAAACAAATCCGGGATTACCTGCAGCATCTTTCGTCAGTCCAACTATTCGACCGGGTAGTAGTCGAAGAAAATCTTGTTTACAAGCGAGTATGCCCAGATACGGGCCACCGAAATTCAACGGATTTCCTAGCGGCTGTCCTTCCATAACCGTTATATCCGCCTGATAATCGCTCGGCGGAGCAAACATACCTATTGAAATCGGATTGACGAAACTGATAAATAATCCACCGTGTTGATGAATCATCGCGCTAATATCAAACACTGGTTCAAGAAACCCGAAAAAATTCGGATGCTGGACAATAACCGCTGCAATCGAACGATGTATCCGTTTCTGCAATTCACCTACATCAGTTATCCCTTCGTGATACGGAATTTCGGTCAATTTAATACCTGCGGTATGACAATAAGTTTTCAACACTTGTCGATAATGCGGATGAACTGTTCGAGAAACTAAAATTTCAGAGGTATCAGTAGCGCGAGTTGCCATCAATGCGGATTCAGCTAATGCTGTTGCCCCGTCATACATCGACGCATTCGTTACATCCATTCCGGTCAATTCGCAGATTAGCGATTGATATTCATATATTGTCTGCAGCGTTCCTTGACTAGCTTCCGCTTGATAAGGAGTATAAGCGGTATAAAACTCACTCCGGGAAATAACGGTATCCACTGCTGCAGGGATATAATGGTCATATGCACCAGCACCACGAAAACAGATATATCTCTTTCCAAGATTTTTATCCGATAAAAATTCAAAATAAGCGAGCAGTTCCGGTTCGGATAATACTGGAGGTAAAGATACCGGGGCTTTTAATCGAACGGATTCTGGAATATCGGAAAATAACTCTGCAATTGAATTGACTCCAATTGCATTTAGCATCTGCTGTCGTTCTTCTTCTGAAAAAGGTATATAATGTTCCTTCATAGTAAACGAATGAACGAAAACTAAATGAGTCCATATTTAGGTTTTCTATTACTATTAAGATACTTCTGTCAACTCTTTGTATTTTTTCTCATCCATCAACGAATCGAGTTCAGCAGGATTACTGCATTTAACTTTAATCAACCACGCTGCACCGTAAGGGTCATTATTGAGTAAAGCGGGCTTATCATTTAACGAAGTATTGACATCAACCACTGTCCCAGAAATCGGTGAATATAAATCCGACGCTGCTTTAACTGATTCAACTACTCCAAACTCTTTCCCAGCAACCAGTTCAGCTCCTACTTTCGGGAGTTCAACATAAACCACGTCACCGAGTTCTTTCTGAGCGAAATCAGTTATTCCGATCGTTGCAATTTCGCCTTCTAGTTTAACCCATTCATGCGTTTTACTAAATTTAAATTGGCTTAAATCCATTCTATACCTCCGTTCTTTCGGGAATGGAAATCGCAAAACCGAAAGACCGAAAAAACAACAAACTGGAATAAATTATTTGAGTATATTGTTCTTCCGTTCTTTCGTTTTTTCATTCTCCCATTGATTTATTACACATGTTTTTTCTTAACAATTTTTGCAGGATGCAAAGTATCCCTGATTTTAATTTCTATCTGCACATCAAGTTGCGTATACTCATGAGCGATATATCCTAATCCTATGCCGCATTTAAGGGATGGAATATACGACCCGCTGGTAACTTTGCCAATTTCCCGATTCGATTTATAGATTTGATATCCATGCCGTGGAATAGCAGCATCCATCATCTTGAACCCGACTAATTTTCGACTAACTCCTTTCTGATGAAGTTCAATCAATTTCTGTCGTCCGATGAATTCCGGTTTATCGAGTTTAACCGCAAACCCTAATCCCGCTTCGTAAGGATTAGTGGTTAAATCCATATCTTGTCCGTATAATAGATTACCAGCTTCTAATCGAAGCGTATCCCGTGCACCTAATCCGCATGGGAGAATATTCGACGATGTACCTGCTGCTAGTATTTTCTTCCATAATTCCGGTGCCTTTTCGCCAACGATAATCAGTTCGAATCCATCAGCACCAGTATATCCGGTGCGTGATAGTAAAACATTTAATCCAGCAACTGTAGTTGCCGTAACTGTATAATGTGGAAACGCCGATAACGATAAATCAGCGGTAGTAATTGGTTGCAGAACAGATATTGCTTTCGGTCCCTGAACTGATATCATCGCAGTATGTGGAGTTAGATTGCTGATAAACACATTCTCGATTTGCCCGTAGTAGAGTAATAATTCATATACTTTGTCCGTATTGATTGCATTAACAATAACCAGAAAATATTTTGGCAAGCGATAGACCAGAATATCGTCAATAATTCCGCCTTGTTCGTTACAGATGAGAGAATATCGAATCTTGCCGATTTCTAGGTTGCTGATATCATTGGTTATAATCCGATTTAAGAACGGTTGTGCGGATTCACCGCTCACTTCTATTCTACCGAGATGTGAAACATCAAAAATGCCGACATCACTGCGAACCCGCTGATGTTCTTCAATAATTCCAGAAAACTGAACCGGTAACTGCCAGCCAGCAAATTCAACGATTTTCCCTTTCAATTTCAAATGTTCGTCATATAAGGGAGTTCGCTTATTCATGGTCCTTACTCAATAGAACTATATTACCACCAAGACACCAAGGTTAATCTCCTGTAACACAAAATAGGGTATACTATATTTCTTAATCATTTTAATGCCTTGGTAATCATATTTCTAAACTTATCTATCTGTCGAATGATATCTTTTGCTTCAAAAATGGCTGACCCGATAACAAGCCAATCCGCTCCAGATTTGACAACTTGCGGGATAGTTTGTTCATTAATGCCACCATCTATTTCTAGAACGGTTTTCGCTTTTTGTTTGTCTATCTGATACCGTAATTTATGGAGTTTGTCTAGCGAATATTTGATAAACTTCTGGCCGCCAAATCCAGGATGGACGCTCATCACCAGAATTAAATCCGCATATCCAATCGCCGGATAAACCGAATCAACCGGTGTCTCCGGATTGAGTGATACCCCTGCTTTCACTCCCTTTTTCTGAATAACCCGAATCATTTTTCTTATATCCGGACAGACTTCAATATGAACCGTTACCAGGTCAGCGCCAGCATCGATAAATGCATTGAGATATTTCTCCGGTTCAGAAATCATGAGATGGGTATCAAACAATAATTTCGTTTGTTTCCGTAACGAAGCGACTACCGGAATCCCCATAGATATATTGGGAACGAAATGACCGTCCATAATATCCAGATGTACCCAATCACATCCTGCCCGTTGGACGGATTTAACGGCAGTATTAAGATTGCCGAAATCAGCAGATAAAATTGATGGAACGATTTTCGGTTTCATTTTCATAATTTTGCTTTCTACCTGCCTTGAGTCGAGGTTGATGAGCCGTTAACCTGAAAACCCTTCAACCCACCTTCAGCCGAGGATTCAATAGGTTTAAGCCGAAATAAACAGTCAACCTTATAAGGTTGTTCATCGTGCGCTAAATCGCCGTCAAAGATTCCTCTTGCAAACCTGCTTCTTGTAAATCCGCTGAAAGCGGATGATTGATATTAGCCCAATTATTCATAACTGGGTTGTTATGGATAACCACGTACCGCTAATCCCGCCAGGATAAACTGAATCTTCGCCTGAGCAATTACTACGGGGTATTCGCCCTCTCTTATATACGGGACGACCAACTTGGACTTAGCTTTAGCCTACCAATAATCTTTTAGCTCTAAAGGTTATTAACCCTGAGCTAAAGTTTACCTCGATGCATATCGGAGATCAGTCAAAAGTATAGGGTTATGAACCATAAGTTAAAGCCCTGATGAAGTTTTTTTAATCATACGTGCTGCAAAGATGCCGTCGGTTCCATGTTTATGCGGTAAAGCTAAATAATATCCTTCTTTAGTAATCAATTCCACTGCTGAAGAAGGAAGATAGCCTTTTGCTAAACCAAGGTGCATATCCGGATGTAATTGCAGGAATCGACTAACCTGGAGTTCGTTTTCTTCCTTAGTTAACGTACAGGTTGAATATACGAGAACACCGCCAGGTTTTAAAATCTGATATGCAGATTCTAGCAACCGTTCCTGTAAACGAACAAGTTCAGGAATTGTCGTCGGTTGTTTTCTCCATCGGCTATCAACTTTGCGACGCAGGACTCCCAACCCGGAACATGGTGCATCAACTAAAACGGCATCAACTGGTTCTGAGATTATTTCGTTTAATCGTGTAGCATCAGCAACAATAACTTTGATATTCGTTAGTCCAAGCCGAACAGCGGTCTGTTCGATTAATTTCGCTTTTTTCGGATGTAAATCAATAGCAAATAATTTTCCCTGATTTTGCATTAGTTCTGCAAGTCGAGTTGCTTTTCCACCTGGTGCCGCACATAAATCGACTATCGTCTGCCCTGGTTTTGGATGCACTAAATCGGCAACTAATATTGAAGCGGGATCCTGTACCGTAAAATACCCTTCTTGATATCCAGGTAAATCCTGAATTGACCTCGGTAATCGGCTAATTTGTAATGCGTTCGATACGTATTGATGTTTCACAACATCCAAGTTCGCCTGAGTCAATAGTTGTTCTACCTGGTTAACAGTGCATTTTAATTGGTTCACCCGAAGAGTTATCGGCGCAGGTTGATTATTCACCGCTAATAAATGTTCTGTTTCTGAAACACCGAACTGCGATAAAAAAATTCGAATAATCCATTCCGGATGCGAATACTTCACGGATAGATATCGAACCATATCTACCGTTTTATCCGGATATTCTATCCGGTCACGATGTTCCGCAAGACGACGTAATACCGCATTAACCACTCCAGCAAATTTCGTTAATCCCGATTGTTTTGCGAGTTTAACCGTTTCGTGGACAGCTGCGAATTCCGGGATTTTATTTAAATATAACAGTTGATAAGCGCCCAATCGCAGGATTAGTTTTAACTTTAGAGAAATCCATTTATCCGATTTGTTCGCATACTGGCCAATCAGCCAATCAATTGTTCCCTGATGTCGAATCGTTCCATACACCAGCTCGGTAACCAGTCGCTTATCTCGGTTAGATAATGTTGATTTAGCTAAGGCACTATCCAGCGCTAATCCCGCATATGCTTTATCTTGCTCAACACGAAGTAACACCTGATACGCTATCAATCGCGCGGATGGTTTTCTAGTACTCGATTTACTCATGGATAATTCGTTTTTCGGCAATATTATACCTGTTTATGAATGCTCCTGCAAACGGTGGCTATAGCTTTTCCTATTGAAAGAATTAACATTGAGATGGTTAATCGTCCTTGAAGTAACTCACATATTTTTTATTATTTAGTTTTTATGCTACAATGATTTACCAATAGCTATTGCTTTGGAGGTTGATATGAAAAAAGTATTATCCAGTATCTTATCGATAGGTATTTTATTTTTATTTTCAGTTGCGGTAGCAAAAGATAAGAAACAGGAACGATTTGATTTAGATAATCCCAAGTTTTATACCTATACAAAATATAGTTCGAAATTTAACAAACCGATTTATCTCGAATTGCAAGTAACTGATACACGTCCCGAAGCTGATATTGCTGCGGATACCATCCTCTGGATGCGGCCAGTCGCAGAGATGATGAAATCTATCTTCGAGAAAGAATTACAGTTAAGCGGAATAGCAAAACCGCCTACTGCAATTTCGAGTTTAAACTTATATCGAATAGATATCGAAATCTTATTATTTTCTGGAATAACCCAACCGAAACCTGGGAAAAAAATCACCCAATGGGCGATTCCGCAAATGATTGTCGGAAAAACTGAACTCCGGATAACTATCAGCAAACCGGATGGCGTAAAAATTAATACGACCACCTATTCTGGAGAAGCAAATAAAGATTTATTACGTACAATGAATCAGCGTGTCTGGACCGCAAAAATGCTCGGTGCTTCATTAGAAAGTATCATGGAACAAGCGCTCCGCGATCTAGATAGTATTCTTACCCGACCGAGTAGATAGGACCAGTTATTTAGGTGTCAGACTACCCAATATTATCTTTTACAATCTATGTCCTATCGGTGGCAAGTTCAGTTTGGTCACCTAGCTAAAACAAAACATAGTAACGCATTCTATAATTCGAGCCGTAGAATCAAATTGTGTTGTCCAAACCGAAAATTAAAGAATTTCATAAAATTATCTACCAATACTATCACAAGAATAAACGTTTTTTCCCTTGGCGGGATACCCAAAATCCATATCATATTTTCATCTCTGAAATCATGCTACAACAAACACAATCTGAGCGAGTAGTGGATAAATATAGGTTATTCCTAAAAACTTTTCCCACCGTGCAATCTCTCGCGAAATCCTCGCTCAACAAAGTGCTTAAACTTTGGCAAGGATTAGGGTATAATCGTCGAGCGATTGCATTACATCGCTCGGCAAAGATTCTTGTAGAGAAGTATCAAGGAAACTTACCAGAAACCGTGGGTGAACTTATCGAACTCCCTGGGGTAGGGCAGTATACAGCGGCAGCGGTCTGTGCGTTTGCATATAATCAGCCAACTATATTTATTGAAACGAATATTCGCCGAGTATATATTCATTTCTTTTTTCAGAAGAAACGGCGAGTTAAAGATAAAGATATCTTGCCACTAGTAGAATTAACCGTTGATAGAACGAATCCGCGAGAATGGTATTATGCGTTAATGGATTATGGGGCTATGCTTAGAAAACAGGTGCCGAACCCAAATCGAAGAAGTGCACATTATACGAAACAGAGTCGGTTTGAAGGGTCAAATCGGCAGATACGAGGACTGATTCTTCAAACATTGTTAAAAAACCCGAACCTAACTGAATCGGAATTAGTCCGTAAATTGCAGTTGGAGAAAGAGAAAATAAAATACAACTTAATTCGACTGAAACAAGAAGGATTCTTAGCCACGGATTTACCGGAATGAAAGCAAGATTATGAATAAAAATAGGGTTAGATTGTTAAAAGAAGGTGAGATTAGGTCAGGTCCGGTTATCTACTGGATGAGTCGAGACCAGCGCGTTAATGATAATTGGGCATTACTCCATGCGCAAGAATTAGCAATAGAACGGGAAGTGCCGATGATAGTAATATTCTGTTTAGTCCCGAAATTCTTGGGAGCAACCATTCGGCAGTATACGTTTATGGTGAAGGGATTACAAGAGGTTGAGCAGATCCTTGCGAAACACCATATTCCTTTTATTCTATTGACCGGCGAACCAGAACATGTTATCCCGAAATTTATTCTCCAGTCGAAAAGTAGTGTATTGATAACTGATTTTGACCCGTTAACAATTAAACGGAATTGGAAACAACAGGTTGGCGAGAACATTAACATCCCATTCTATGAAGTTGATGCGCATAATATCGTTCCGTGTTGGTTAACATCTTCGAAACAGGAGTTTGGCGCGTATACGATACGACCGAAACTACATCGGTTACTTCCAGAATATTTAGAAGAGTTTCCGAAAGTTAAGAAACAGCCTATTTCTTATAATCTAAAGAAACCACATAATATAACTTGGAATAGGATACTCGCATCGCTTATCGTTGACCGTTCGGTTCCAGAAGTCTCACAATTCGTTTCTGGAGAAAAAACAGCTGGAACAGTTCTGAAATATTTTATTAACCAGAAGTTAAGTAGTTATGCCGAAAACCGAAATAACCCGAATCAGGACGCACAATCGAACCTATCACCATATCTCCATTTTGGTCAGATATCAGCGCAGCGAGTTGCATTAGAAGTTATTAAAAGCAAGCACCCTAAAAAGGTTAAAGATGCGTTTCTCGAAGAACTCATAATCCGTAGGGAACTATCAGATAATTACTGTTATTATAATCCAAACTATGATTCGGTTAAAGGATTCCCTCAATGGGCAAAGAAAACGCTCGATAACCATCGAGCTGACCTGCGAGTATATCTTTATTCTTTAGAACAATTTGAGTATGCACTAACGCACGACCCGCTCTGGAACGCTGCACAACTGGAAATGGTCAGAACCGGTAAACTCCATGGATATCTCAGAATGTATTGGGCGAAAAAGATTCTTGAATGGACGGAATCACCGGAACAGGCGATGGAAATCGCAATATATCTGAACGATAAATATTCGCTCGATGGACGAGACCCGAACGGATATACTGGTATCGCATGGAGTATCGGCGGGGTACACGATCGTCCTTGGAATGAACGACCGATATTCGGTAAAATCCGATATATGAGTTACAACGGCTGCAAATCGAAGTTTGATGTGAAACGGTATATCAATAAATATTTATCAACTCCGGTTCAATAGGTTATTTGAAATCAATAAGTATAGGAGTTTCTTTTCTTAAGTTTAGTTGCGATTTAGCATTTCCATTAACTAGTGCGATTTCTAAATATCCTGAACTGCCAAAGTAAGCGATTAATTCTCCTGATTTACCTTCAGCATAGGTTTGTTTAATCTGCATTATTTTCTTTTTCCCAATCAGGATAACGAACTTCTTCTTCGCAATCGTTTTATTCCAGAATTCTTTTGAGATATCGGAAATGATATTCCCGAAATGGTCAATATGCAGGATATGTGCATAAATGCGGTTATCAATCATTCCCGGTTCAGGGATGGAAAATTTTATTAGGGTTTCTGCTTCTGGCCCAAATTTCGTCGGTGGAATACCTAAAGATAGATGTGCAGCAACCGGTGCAAAAATATCCCGACCATGAAATGTTGAACTTATAGGATGTCGGAAATATTTGCGAGTTTCGAGGTGAATAACATATTTGATTTTCTCATGTTGGAAAACATAACTGAGCACTCCATTATCCGGCGCGAGGAAATAATAGGATTCAGTTTGAACTAATAACGCTTTCCGTTCGCTACCAACACCGGGGTCGACAACGAAAATATGTATCGTTCCTTTTGGGAAATAGCGGTATGCGGTATGGAATATGAATGCTGCTTCCTGAATATTTTGCGGTGAAATAGCATGAGTTATATCGACAATAGTTACCTGTGGATTGATTGATAGTATAACCCCTTTCATCACCGAAACATACGTATCAGTGGTTCCGAAATCGGTGGTTAGTGTGATTATTTTAGATTTCATACTATCATCTTACCTCGAAACCTGACCTTTTGCTAGATTTTTTAGATTCCAATCAATTGGTTCTGAAGAAGTTGAAGTTAATTCAAATAATATCAAACCATAAAATCTTTCATTGTTCATAGGTGTAATGATTGATAGGTAAAAATGGGATTAAGATTGAAAATGAAGCGGGTAGAATTTGTAAATCAAGTCAATTTAATCACAAGAAAACAGGGGTAAAACGTTGTTTTTTGATATTACTATAGTTATGGAACAAACTGTACACTGTTCAGTTTGATTTAAGAACTTAATTTCTGTTTCAGCAGTTGGTTAACGACCTGCGGGTTCGCTTTCCCTTTAGATGCTTTCATCACCTGACCGACAAGCGCGTTAATTGCTCCTTCCTTTCCTTTTTTATATTCAGCAACTGCTGCTTCATTCTGGGCAATAACTTCATCGACTAACTTTTCGATTGCGGATGTATCAGTTATTTGGATAAGTCCTTTTTCTTTCACATAGTTTTCTGGTGATATATCCGTTCGCAGCATTGCGTTGAAAACTTGTTTAGCAGTTTTCCCGCTAATCATATTGGTATCAATCAATTTAACTAGATTCGCTAACTGCATAGGAGTGATAGGAAATTCGGTATATCGGAATTCTTTTCCGCTCAACTCTCGCATGAGTTCGGTCATTATCCAATTACTGATAGATTTTGCGTTCGGATGAAGTTTAACCGCTGCTTCATAGAAATCCGCTACCGGTTTGCTAACCGTTAATAATTCGGCATCATATTCCGGAAGTTGATATTGGGTTATAAATCGGGATTTCCGTGCCATAGGTAATTCTGGCATCGTCGCTCGAATTTCTTCAATCCATTCTTTAGCTATTTCCATTGGTACCAAATCCGGCTCTGGAAAATAGCGATAATCATGAGCGTATTCTTTTGACCGCATCGGTTCAGTGATTCCTTTATCAGGATTCCATAATCGTGTCTCTTGAATAATCCGTTCTCCACTTTCTATCATTTCAATCTGCCGTTCGACTTCATATTCTAACGCTTTTTGTACATTTTTAAATGAATTCATATTCTTAATTTCAGCTTTTGTACCCAATCCTTTTGTTCCGACCGGACGAATCGATACGTTCGCATCACAGCGGAACGTTCCTTCTTCCATATTTCCATTACAAACTTCTAAATATTGCAAAATCGCCCGCAACATCATGAGATAATCTTTAGCTTCTTCTGGTGAACGAATATCAGGTTCGCTAACAATTTCCATTAACGGTACCCCAGTTCGGTTCAAGTCAACGAGACTGTATCCGTCAGGTGAATGCAATAATTTTCCTGCATCTTCTTCTAGATGTACGCGAGTTATTCCGATAGTTTTTAACCCAGTTTTTGTTGGTATTTCAATGTATCCATTTCGGGATAATGGTTCTGCATATTGGGATATCTGATAATTTTTCGGTAAATCCGGATAATAATAGTTCTTCCGGGCAAACCGACTATACGTTGCAATTTCGCAATGGAGCGCTAATCCAGTTTTAATCGTCATCGCTACCGCTTCTTTATTTAAAACCGGTAGAACCCCAGGAAATCCACTACATATCGGACAGATTTGCGAGTTTGGTTCGTTCCCAAACTCTGTACTACAGGAACAAAAACATTTTGATTTGGTTAATAGTTCTGCATGGACTTCAAGTCCTATTACTGCTTCGTAGTTCATATAAAAAATATAACCGATACAAAATTGATTTATGCAGATTCACGCCAGTTGTTGGGAGAAGCTGTTTGAATCCGCAATAATCCTTTTGAATCTTAATTTAGGTTTGGTTTCTGTTTGTGAAAATCGGTATAGCATTCAAACGTATATGCGGTTCGGAAAATTGTCGGTTCATCAAAATGTTTTGCGAGTATCTGCAAACCGATAGGTAATCCATCAGTAAATCCGCAATTGATACTCATACCGGGTATCCCAGCTAAATTAACAGATATGGTATAAATATCCGAGAGATACATTTGCAACGGGTCAGTAGTTTTTTCACCAATTTTAAATGCTGGAGTCGGTGCCGTGGGAGTAATGATTACATCGCAGCGGTTAAACGCATTGTCGAAATCTTGTTTAATCAGAGTTCGCACTTTCTGTGCTTTTAAATAATATGCATCATAATATCCTGCGCTGAGAACATGGGTTCCGAGCATAATCCGCCGTTTTACTTCTTTCCCAAACCCTTCCACGCGGGTAGTCATATACATATCAATCATATCATCAAATTTCGCTGACCGATATCCATATTTAACGCCATCAAATCGTGCGAGATTCGAACTAGCTTCCGCTGTTGCGATGAGATAATATACCGCAACCGCATAGTCAGTATGGGGTAGAGATATTTCAATAATTTCGGCACCTAATGATTCTAATAATCGGATTGCTGATTTTACTGCTTGTTCAACCTGCGGATGGATTCCGCCAATAAAATATTCCTTTGGCATACCGATTTTGAGTCCTTTAACATCAGGTACAAGTGATCGCGTGTAATCCGGGACAGGTAAATCTACCGACGTAGAATCGAATCGGTCATGACCCGCAATAACATTCATCATCAGTGCTGCATCGGTAACATCTTTCGTCATCGGGCCGATACAATCTAACGAGGATGCATATGCAATTAAGCCATATCGGGATACTCGACCGTAGGTGGGTTTTAAACCAACTATTCCACAGCACGCTGCCGGTTGTCGAATAGAACCGCCAGTATCAGAACCAAGCGCAACAATTGCAGTGTCAGAAGCGATAACCGCAGCAGAACCGCCACTTGAACCGCCAGGAACCGTTTCTAAATTCCAAGGATTTCGGGTGATGTGAAATCCGGAATTTTCCGTTGACGAACCCATAGCAAATTCGTCCATGTTTGTTTTCCCGAGCACGACGACATTCTGGGCTAATAATCGTTCGGTAACTGTTGCGTTATATGGCGGGACGAAATTATACAGGATTTTTGATGAGCAGGTAGTCCGAATTCCTTTTGTGCAGATGACATCTTTAATCGCAATCGGAATACCGGTTAATGGTGATATTGAATCTCCTTTTGCGATCCGCTGGTCAACTTCTTTCGCTTGCTGCATCGCAAACTCACGGGTTAAGGTTGTATATGCCTTTAGTTTCGGTTCTAAACGTTCAATTCGATCATAAACAGATTCCGTAATCTCTTTTGCAGTCACTTCTTTCTTCGTAAGCAGCTGATGTAATTCATGGGCGGTTAATTGAGCAAGTTCCATACAATATTCCTTGAAATAAGTTAGCCGATGATAAATGTTTATTTATTATATAATACAATACTATCCTACTTCATTGTAAACCCGGAACCGGAATTTAACCCCTAGAGTATCCGCTAATTTTCTGCAGTTTATTTCACTAACCTCAGGTACGCCGACAACAGTAACGCTTACTTCCGGCAACAATTTTTTGCATTCTTTAATAAAATCAATGACTGCTTGAAATGTAGGTTCACCGAATTGTGGCTTACATATTTTCATATACTGTTCCTGATTTTCTGCATCGAGACTAATACTCACCGAATCAATTAACCCAACCAGTTCCGGAACGATATTCCGTTGATGGATCAGATTACCGTGCCCATTAGTATCCAATCGAACTTTAACCCCTTGTTCTTTTAACCATCGAGCAACTGTTTTCATGACATCTAATCGCAGGGTAGGTTCACCATATCCACAGAAAACAACCTCTTCGTATTGTTTCGGATCACCGATTGCAGCGATAATTTCCTCCGTTGTCGGTTCGATTTTTAAGCGGAGATTATGTCCCATAACATAATCAGTATAAAACCGAACACAAAAATAACATTGGTTAGTACACCGGTTGGTTATATTCAGATATAACGAATTACGAATCGGATAAGCAATTTTCGGTTCATCAGGAACCGATATTCCGAATAAGAGTTTTGCGTTAATTGCTGCAATCCTGCCTATATCGCTTGCGGTTAGTCCACGCAATTCAGCGATTTTTTTTGCAATGTCAATTACGTACGCTGGTTCATTTCGTTTACCCCGATACGATTGTGGAGCGAGATAAGGCGAATCGGTTTCAATGGAAAGACGCGGGATTGGGATTTTTTTAACCAGTTCCTGTAATCGAGCTGAGTTTGGGTAGGTTACCGGACCAGCAATAGAAATATAATACCCGAGTTGAATACATTCTTTCATCATCAATTCATCTCCCGAAAAACAATGCATAACCCCCGTAACTTTTCCTTGATATTCGGTTAGAATGTGTAATGTATCACGATTTGCTGCCCGACTATGAATGACTACCGGTTTGTTCAGTTCCGCAGCGAGTTCCATTAACCGACGAAAAACCGTTCGCTGTATTTCACGTGGCGAAAAGTCGTAATGATAATCTAAACCGGTTTCACCGATAGCAACCACTTTCGGATGCTGAGCTAACGTGCGAAGTTTTATATAACTCGATTCATCAAATGCGTTAGCATCATGAGGGTGTATACTCACGGTAGCGTAAATGGTAGGATATTGTTCAGCTAATTGAATTGCAAATTCATCGCTCGGAATATCCGTTCCGATTTGGATTAACCAGTTAACGCCGGTATCGAACGCTCGATGAATCACTGCCTCCCGATCAGAGGTATATTTTGGGTCATCCAAATGGACGTGAGAATCAATAAAAAAGCTCATTGTACCATGCTAAATGTTAGATGTGACTAATCATATTTAATAAGTTCTTGTGGTTTGAATAACACCTTCATTTCCCGATTAGCGCTAGCAGGTGAATCTGAACCATGAACAATATTACATCGAATATCCAGTGCATAATCACCTCGGATAGTGCCAGGGATACCTTTTTTGGGGTCAAGTTCCCCAATTAATTTTCGTACAATATCAATGGCATTTTCTGCTTCTAATACCATTGCAACTACCGGTCCAGAGGTCATAAACGCTATTAATGGTTTAAAAAATGGTTTTCCTTTATGAACCGAATAAAACTGTTCTGCAGTTTTTTTCGACCAGCGCATAAGTTTAAGAGCGCGAATTTTAAATCCTTTCCGTTCGAATCGAGAAATAATTTCCCCAACTAGATTTCGTTGGATTCCGTCCGGTTTAATGAGGACTACTGTTTGCTCAACCATAGATTAGATAAACCTCCCGAACATAGAATTCGCAGATTGTGGTCGATACTTAAAGAGGAATACTCACCTCAAAATATAAAAAATAACACCGATCAATGATTAATATTTTCTAGTTGTAACTTGATTTTAGTAAACCATGGTTCCGGTGCATTTGGTAATGAAGATTGAAATATAGTTTTCGCTCGTTCCTTATCGCCCAACGTTAGATAACATACCCCAAGTTGATATTCTATTTCTGGCCGATATTTTGTTTGCGGATATTTTTTGAGGAGTTCTTCAAATATTGTAATTGCCGATTCTAACTGTTCTTGTTTCTGTTCAGTAGCAAGCAAACAATAACCCAGATTCAACCGTGTAACCTCGCCATACCCAAATTCATCAATTGCATCGAGCTCTAGTATCTGACGAAATATCCGTTCTGCATATTTATAATCTTTAATGTTAACCTGTTCAACACCAAACGCATATAATACTGAAATATCTTTTGGACGTAATTTTAATTGTTTAATTAAATTATCGGGTGTTCCATAAGTTAAGTTCTGTTCAGCAATCGGAATAAGCAATTTCAGAAATTTTTTCACCGGAATATATCCAGTTACTCGGTCAAGTTCGTTTCCGTTCGGCTTGGTAAAGATAATGGTAGGTGTTTTAGTAACCTGATATTTTAATGCAAGGTCTTTTTTATGATTTATTTCTATTTTTACTAGGATAAATGGGGTTAAATACGGTACCGTATCTTTATGCATCAATGTTTTCTGTTCCATCGAATTCGTTTGACTCGATTTATCCGTCGCTGAATAGAAGAAAAGCAAAAGGAATTTTTCTCGACGTCGCGCTTCTAAAACTGAATTCTCATAATCGGTAGTCCAAACGAGTTCAGCGGAACTTAATGTAACTAAAATTAGTGTAAAAACGAGATAAACAATAGTTTTCTTATCCATCATAATATTTGCCTTGCAGCAGACAGTTTCGAATTACCGATAGGGTCGCATACATTCATCATCCAATCAAACAAATTTGACTATACAATTTACCATTATTTAGCTGGTTAGTCAACTTGCCCTCAATCTAAAGTAGAGCTACCGTTCACTAAGTCGCGCAAGAAATACAGAGCATATACCAGATAACATGTTTTGATTTTAAATGGCGAACTTCGATTCGTAGTCAGTTTAATCCCATAGTTTCTCGATAATCGCGAAGAGAAATAATCTCCAAAAAATTAAAATACTCAAACTAGTAGTATTAATAATCCATCAGTCATATTATTTAGCCTGAATCACTCGATGAAGCAAATTGTTTTTGGGAATAACAAGAGCGGGTTAAAGCCGCTCTTGTTATTCTCCCGAATATAATTATGACTCTTACTGGATAGAAGTTGAGCTAAAATAGCACGGCTTTTTGGTCGAATGAGATGGATTTTATAGGATAAGCTTTCAGGTTAAGCGCAAACCACCACGAACTTCCGTCTTCCCATTCTTGGTATCGGAGATACGCTTCCCAGCAATGTAAATCGCGAATTAAAATAACTTGTTTATAGAGGGTATCAAAGGTCTGGTCATGCCCTTCAGATTTTCCGATTTCATACCCTGCGCCGAGTTGCAGTTTCCATTTTGAGCCAAGATTAGTTCCTAACCCAGGATAAAATGCAAAAGACTCTGTTGACTGCCCAAAATTTTCGTTCGGATAACTATTATTCTGATACTTGGCTCCGAGCGAAACCCAAAACCAATCTTTTGGATAGTAAGTTGCAGAAGCGAACCAAGTTTGACCGGTAATGGTATCTCGGTTGCCAACGGAATCATCGAGATATTGATTTAATAATTCACCACTTGCATAGAGAATTAAATTATTTCTGGGTTGCCACGAAGCATCTACCCGAGTTGAATACCGGATGTCGTTCGGGTTTGAATCCGTTTTATCTTTTAGACTATAAGCGGTTAACCAGTTCAATCGCAGTTTAGTTTTCGGAACCCGATAGGTGACTCGCGAGCCGAGAATACTCGATTCGGTTCTATCATATTCTGGGTCTTCAGGGTCATCTAACCGTTTCGTTGTCCGCCAATAGATATCAGTTTTCAGATTATCGCTAATCCGATATCGTAAGTTTTTGTCGTGGTAGAGTCGAACCTGATATTCGTCATAAATTGCATTATTTGAGGTTTTCGAACTCCAACTGTTTTCGAGTCCATATGTTGAGGTGTAAATCAGATTCTTGAATAGCTGCCGACTATGGATTATTTCCGGTCCAGCGCTGATATTCATAGCGGAATAGTTATCGCTGTTATTGACTAAATCCGTACCGGGATACTCGTTTTGGTCAACGCTTGATTTCCATAACCAGTAATAATTGAATCGACCAAGTTTTTGATATTTGGTATGTAACTCCAATTGCGGCGTTTGCTGTTCGGATAACTCGAAATGTTTGATGCCGGATTCATCCGCAATCGCTTCATCATATCGCCGAACAGTAAGGCGAAGGACATAGGTATCCTGTAGGTTTTGGAATGAAGTATATATTTCGCGAGAGTCAAGTTTTCCGCGAATATATTTCCAGATATAATCTTCATCGAACTCCGGGTCGCTAGCGTAATCTGCATACGAGAGAACTGAAATGGAATCAGTTAACTTGCTTCGATGCCGCAGATAAAACCGAGTCCGGTCTTCGTCTGTTTCGCGTTCATCAACATAGTACGATGCTAGTCTCACGTTATGATTGGTGGTATCCGTATATTCTGCATCAAGCCCATAACCTAATCCTTGTCTTGAAAAATAATCGAGATGCCATCGGGTTAGAAAACGGTCGCTTAATGAAAGATTATATGCGGTCTTAATAAAGATACCATGCCGACTGTTATGTCCAGGCGTGATGCTAAAATTAGCTGTATGTTTGGTTAGCGATTTGCGATAGCTCGGATAATAGAGAATCGGCACATTCTTTACATAGAACCAAACATTTTTTGCCATGATATATTTATCGGGATAAATAATAATTTCTTTAGCGGTTAAATGATAATGCGGTTCCGGTCGATCACAGGTTGTAAAACTTGCTTCCCGAACATGTTGTTCAAACCGATTCAACTGCTCAATTTCCGGAGAATAGATGAACCATGGCGGTAGATTGGTATAGGTTTTTTTTGCTATCCCGCGATACGAATCAAGTTCATAGGTTAGTTCTTCACATTCTAATCGGATTGCAGTGATTTTTCCATAGGTACCACGGATAAGTTTAACGTTACCTTTTGCATGCAAGAGTTTGGTTGGGAAGGAAAACCAAAGTTCATCCGCACGAAGTGTATCTGAACTATAGGTAACTCGAACTTTACCTCGTGCATAAACCGTTTCGTTATCTTCGGTATATTTAACATATTCCGCTTTGATAACTATCGGAATCGCAGTATCTACGCTACGAAATATTTCTTCCGCATGCACGGGAGAAAATACTATGATAATATTCAGGTAGATAATAATTAAATACCAAAATTTTATTTTGTAATATATCATTTCTGTCGACAGCTCTGGAATAAAAGAATTAACCCAATTATACCCATTGTCATATTCGGTAGCCATGCTCCGAACCAAAATGGGATAATCTTCCCGCGAGCCAAATCTTCCCCCAATGTCATTATTGCATAATAGAAATAAGGTATACATAATGCAAAGCCAAGTTCAATTGCCATTCCTAACGATTTACCAAAACGTGGCCAGAATATCCCAAGCGGGATTCCAAGTAGAACGAAGATAAACGCGCCGAACGATTTTGCTGGCCGTTGTGCGAGTTCGTATTCCAGTCGTTCTGTAGGGAGATTCTTTGCTTTTCGGTTATTAATCTCGGTTATTAATTCAACCCGTTGCATTTCTTTCGGACCAAGCTGTAGTTTTTCCGTCTGAGCAAGTAACTCGGTAAAAGCGATGTTTTGCTCATATTTTGTAAACTGACCGATATAATAGACTGTGGAATCAGTTGGTACGGTTTCATGATACATACCATGTTCTAACGTTAATCGAATCAATCCTAGCTTTGGATCAACTGATACTTTGCCGCGGGGCGCTAGGAATAAGCGGCGTAACTTTTTCTCTTCTGAATAAAGAACAATAATATTGTGCATTATTCCGTCAGCTTCGGTTTTCGTTCGATAGTACAGGACGACATTATTTCCTATTGGATTAAAGGTGTTCTCTTTAAGCGTAACCGTAATATTATTTACTGCGTTATATATTAGATGCCGTGCCTGTCGATAACATTTTGGGACGACGTACTCTGCCGAATACATTAGTCCCCCGCTGAGGATTATCCCCAAAATGAGTAGCGGCACAATCACTGAACCAGGACTAATTCCACTAGTTTGAAATGCTAACCATTCCCGATCTAGAACTAGTCTCCCGAACACCACTAATCCAGCAACTAATAATGATATCGGTAGGGTTAAACTTGTAACATACGGAAGAAGTAACCCGAAAATTTTGAGTATCGTTAAAAGACCGACGTCGCGATTGAAAATTAAATCAATTACATCGAAAATTCGTTTGGTAGCAAAGATTATAAAAACCGCAGTGAAAAGAAATAATACGAGAAAAGTTATAGAAATAAATTCGCGCAAAATACTACGAATGAGGAGTTTCATGTAAAAAATCTATAAAAAATATATGTTTACTTCAATTAACTATAATAGCATGAAGATAATACAATTTAAAAATTTATATTAATGGAAAATATAAGGGCTTATGTTGCTAAAACCCAGCTTCAAATATTGTTAACGTATTCTCTTCTCGGGAGATATCGCGTTTGGTTCTGGTGAATGAACTATTAGTGCTATTTAGCTGTCTTAATGTTTCGTGCTATAATCTACATGAATATATATGAAACTAATAATTACCGGAATAAATGGTTTCGTTGGCCAACATCTAGCACAATATATTATTTCTGAAACAAAAGAATCTTTATTTGGTTTAGATATTCAGACCGTTTCTTGTGATTTACCTGGAATTATTTTACATACCGTTGATTTGATGAATACTGACCAAGTTGCGCAGACTATTGCAACAATTCAGCCGGATGGTATATTTCATCTCGCTGCGCGAACCAATGTACCAGAATCATATCAGCAGCAAACGGCAACGTTGATGACCAACATCGTTGGGACGGTAAATCTTCTCGATGCGGTACGCCAAGCGAACTTACCCAAATGCCGAATTATCATCGCTTGTTCCGCTGACCAGTATGGGAAAGTGTTTCCCGAAGAATTACCAATTAAAGAAAGTCAACCGTTTCGGCCTTTAACTCCATATGCGGTAAGTAAAATCGGGCAGGAAATGGTCGCTTATCAATATTATCTAAATTATCAGTTGCCCATTATTCGAATTCGGGCATTTAATCATACTGGTCCCGGACAGAAACCGGATTTCGTTTGTCCAGCTTTTGCAAAACAAATTGCAGATATTGAAAAAAATAAGCAAAATCGGCAGATTATGGTAGGTAACCTAGATACATGCCGAGATTTCACTGATGTTCGCGATATAGTTAGAGCGTATTGGTTAGCAATGGAAAGAGGTGAAGCAGGGGAGGTTTATAATGTCTGTTCTGGTCAGGGTTATTCAGTTCGTGAAATTCTCAATTTATTACTTTCTATGACTACAGAGAAAATCGATATCGTACAAGACCAGAATCGAACTCGACCGGTAGATGTACCTATCTTAGTTGGCGATAATTCAAAATTTAAGCACCAGACTGGCTGGAGCCCGCAAATTCCATTTCACCAAACATTATCTGATTTATTGGAGTATTATAGAACCAAAGCGTAAGTCCAAAACCATATTTAACATAATAAACTATTAGAAAATAATTTAAATCTAATGATTCGAATTTGGTTTTAAAAAGGAGAACGTATGATTGATAAAAAATATTTGATTGATCCAGAACATTTAGATGAATACCTTAAACATTTTCCGAATTATGAACAGGAGATGCAGAAAGATTTAGTTGATAAAACATTCTGGAAAGGGAAAAGAGTTTTTATCACTGGAATAACCGGATTTGTTGGCGGTCATTTAGTCGAAAAACTCCTTGAATTAGAATGTAATGTCTATGGCCTAATTCGGCGGCATAGCGTCCCGGATTATCCAAATCTTGCAAAAACTTTAAACCAAATCCAGCTGGTTGAAGGAAATCTAACGGATATCAATTCAATCATCGCTGCGTTTAACTTAACCCAACCAGAGGTGGTGTTTCATTTAGGGGCACAGAGTTTTGTTCCGACCTCGTTTCGTGCACCGATAGAAACCTATGAAACTAATATTATTGGCACCGCAAACGTGTTAGAAGCAAGTCGTCAAACCCGGGCAAATATTCAAGCAATTCATATCGCTTGCTCCTCAGAAGAATATGGATTGGTTTATCCGAACGAGGTGCCGATTAAAGAAACGAATCCGTTACGACCACAATCGCCATATGCGGTTTCAAAGGTAGCCGGAGAATTAATAGCCCAGTGTCATTATAAAGCGTTTGGAACTCCGGTAGTATTGACGAGAACATTTAACCACGAAGGTCCGCGACGCGGACTCCAATTTGTGACTTCAGTCGTTGCCCGACAGATCGCTCGCGCTAAATTACGAAAAACTAAAACCGTTACCATTGGTAATCCGAATCCGATTCGAGATTTTTCGGATGTCCGTGATATTATCCAAGGATATCTCCTGGCGGTAGAAAAAGCGAAACGAGGCGAACCGTATAATCTTGGTCATGGGTTTGGGATAACGATTGAGAATCTGGTTAAACTGGCAGCAAAAGCTTGTGACGTGGAAGTTGAAATTGCAATCGATAAGAGTCGGTATCGTCCCGCTGAAGTAGATATTTTACTATGCGATTTCGAAAAAGCAAAAAATGAGTTAGGATTTAAACCACGGATTCCATTGAATAAATCTATGCAGGATAACGTTGAGTATTTTATGAATAATCCACACTTACTAGATATCGAACGGCACTAAAAGATATAAGATGGCAGAGTTTAAAGAACAGATTATTATGACTAATACCATCTTACTTCTGACTTTTAGTTTTTAAAAATGAAATTAAACCGCAGTATAATTGTTGTGTCGTTTTTTTTATCTATAGTTAGTCTCATTTTAGGACTACCAGCGAAACAGCCAAATTTAGAAAACGTAGTAAAAATTTTCGTTGATGAAGATGGACTGTATCGAATAACCTATTTCGATCTACTTGATGCAGGAATTAATCCGTTAGAAATCAATCCAACCAAAATTCGATTAACTAACAGAGGAAAATGTATTCCAGTATATTTTTCCGCGGGAACCACAAAATCAAGTCAATGGAATAAAAATGATTATCTCGAATTCTATGGAACATTCAATCGTGGTTCAACAGCTTACTATGATGAATATACGGATACGAACGTTTACTTTTTACATTGGACAAATCCCAATTTATCTCCGCAGTGGTATAGGGTAATTGGAAAACCGCAGTCAAAATGGAATGGCATTATCAAAGCACAATCTGAAATAGATTATCTCAATAAGATTCATCGGGAAGAAAAATTCATCCATTCCCGTTGGGTAAATATTGATGCTGCTGAACGATGGTTTTGGATGGAACTTGCTGCACCAACGAAGAAAAAATTACTGTTCACGGTTCCATCGTTAAGTAGCGATACTACAAAGCAGTGTAGCGTTCGTATAAAATTTTTTGGTGTATCGCGGTTACCGCAAAATCCAGACCACTATGTCGTGATTTCTTTAAATGGATATCCTCTCGGTGAAATACGATGGGATGGAGCAACCGAGTTCCTTTATACCAATGATTCTGTCCCAATAGGATATTTTAAGGTCGGAAGTAATTCGTTAGAAATATCGTTGCCAGGTAAAGAGGGCGACCCGAAACATTTAGCGTCGGAAATCGATGTAGTTTTTCTTTCTTGGTTTGAAATAGATTGTTGGCAACAGCTAGTCGCAACCAATAATGATATTCAATTTCAACTCTCAGATAAAGATTTGCAGCATACTTTTCCTTCCGGATTACGAATAAAAAATTTTACCTACCCGAATATTTGTATATATAATCTCTCTAATACTACTAAATACGAACCGATAGTAATACCCAAATTGGGTTTGTTAAAACAAACGACTTATTTTGCCTATTTTGAACCTGAAAAAGCCGATTTACCGCAATCTTATTTCGCGTGCACTGAAAATCGGATTAAAACCCCGTTTCGAATAGAGAAACAATGGATTGGTAAATGGCGGAATCCTGAAATATCAGCAGAGTATATCATTATTTCTCCATCAGAATTTAATGAAATTTTGAAGCCTTTAGTCGAATTGCGAAAACAACAAGGGTTATTGGCTGAACTCGTTAATATTGAAGATATCTATAATGAATTTAATTTCGGAATAATCAATCCGCAAGCGATTCGTGATTTTTTATTCTATGCTTATCACCACTGGAAATCCCCCCGATTGAAATATGTTCTCTTAGTTGGGGATGCGAGTTGGGATATGAAAGGAAGCTTAAATTTAGCTGAGGGGCGAACATATATCCCGATGCATTATTTTGCATCGTCAGCGGGATATGCTGCTAGTGATAACTGGTATGTTTGTTTAGAAGGAGAAGATTCGATACCGGAACTCGCAATAGGTCGAATCCCATCGCATTCGGTATCAGAAACAGAAGCGGTAATCAATAAAATTTTGGAATATGAATTGCAAGCAGAATTTGGTCCCTGGCGTCAATCAGTATTATTTCTAGCAACTCCACGGGAATGGACTGACCAAATCAATCTTGAGTTGATGAAACATGTTGTACCCAATCAGATGAATTCTTTACCGCGCTATGCAACGCCGGAAACCATTGAATCGGTAGTTATTACACCGCAAAATGTGATAGAATGGTTTAATGAAGGAGCTTGGTTGGTTCATTTTACTGGTCATGCGAGTCCGTTTCATTTGGATGTTGGCCGACCGGGTGAAGAAGGACAACCCGAAACTGTCGGATATAAAGATCGCGGATTTTTCGGTGTAAGACATATAACCAAGTTACAAAATAAAAAGAAATATCCGTTAGTTATTTTGATGACTTGTTATGCAAACGAATTTGATTCCATGTGGTCAGATGGAATAGGGGAAGCATTATTAAAAGTCGATAAAGCTGGTGCAATTGCCTGTGTTGGAGGTACCTATCGAGTTTCACAAGCTAGTTTTGAAATGTTTGATAAAGCATTTTTACGTCGAATATTTCAATCAACTACTCCAATAAGACTCGGAGATGCATTTTTAGATGCTAAACGAGAAGTTAATAACGAAGAGATAAATAATTTATATACTTTATTAGGTGACCCTGGATTACTAATCTCAATTCCAGAGCCGATACCATGTAAAATCGAACGAATCGAAACAACCACATCGGACCTAGGAATAATTTCGGTAACCGATGGGAGTGGAATGTGGGCAAATGAGTTTACACGAGGAATCATTCAGCTTCGGACACAATCAGGTGATTTAATATCTTCCTTTTTGGTACCGAATAATCAAATGAAATGGAATGCACAATTTGCTATCTCGGGTGCTTACCGAACAATTCCGTTAGTCATAACAATAAATTTATGGAATGAATATAGCAAACGATTTGCTGCGGCTCGGGAACTGGTAGCTCCAGTAACACCACATTATAATGAGGCAGATCCAAAAACAGAGGAGTAGAAAGACGATTTTATGAAACAATATAGAAGAGAGCGCTTAACTAATAAAATAATACTAGTAGGTATAGGAATAATGCTATTACTGTGTTCAGTAGCTTGGGGTTTGTATGGAGTAGGGTCGGGTCCGACCGAATTATGTAAAATTTATATTGATGAAGATGGAATCTATCGAATCGGATATCGAGATTTAGCAGATGCCGGTTGTAATTTAAGTCAGGTTACTCCTCACAGTATTCAGCTCTGGAATCGAGGGAGAGAAATCCCAATATTGTGTAGCGCTGAGTTTACAACCCGCTATACCTTAGATGGAACCAATGATTATATTGAATTTTATGGCGAGAAAAATCGTAATTCGGATGGTGAACCTGATGAATATTCTGATACCAATGTCTATTATTTAACCTGGGGAAAATCAACCGGATTACGCTGGAATATAGAACAAACTCATTTGCTTGCAACCAGTATCTCTTTCTCGACTAAAACAATGTTTAGAGATACTCAATTTCGTAAGGAAACCTTTATTTATTCACGAACCGCTGCTGGACAAACAGAAGAGCAGCAAAATCTATGGTATTGGCGGGAAATAGCTGCGCCGGTGAATGATTATCCATTTCAGTTTACTATCACCCATCCCATTTTAGCTCCAACATTATTCTGTTCACTATCTATAGTATTTCAAGGAGTCTCGTATGGAAACCATTATGTTGTTATTGGATTAAACGGAAATCGAGTTGGTGAAACTCGGTGGTATGGTCGGGCAAAACATACTTATCAATGTAATACGGTTCCGATGAATTTTTTTAAGGCAGGGAATAATGTATTGCAAATATCGTTACCTGGAAAATCTGGTGATCCAACTGGGCAAGCATCTGATATTGATGTTATCTATATGGTTCAATTTCAATTAAGTTATTGGAAATCATTTATTGCAACCAACGATGAATTAGTATTTAGCGCAATAAATATGAACTATGATATAGTTACCAGCCAACATGAAATTCGAGGGTTTACGAATCCACATATTAATGTATATGATATTACTCACAAGAAAGTAATAATACCTGCAATTACAATAAGTTCACTTGATTCTTCAAGTTCTTTTAAAGCACAATTTACACTATATAACGAATCGAGTTCGGTTCATTACATTGCTCTAACTGATAGGCAGAAAAAATCTCCGGTTAAAATCGAAAAAATAATGTATTACGATTTAACACAAGATACAAGTGGTGCGGAATATCTGGTTATAACGCACGATGATTTTTATCCTGCAATTCAACCGTTGTTAGCATGGCGTAAGAAGACCGGATTAACGGTAAAATGTGTCAAAACATCAGAAGTTTATGATACTTTCAACTATGGATTAGTTGATGCGAAAGCAATTAAGTCTTTTCTCAAGTATGCCTATTACAACTGGCAACCACGACCGCGATATGTTTTACTCGTCGGTGATGTTAGTGTTGATTTACGCGGAAATATGAATCTAGCGCATGCTCGGTTATATATTCCTACGTATTATTGGGCAACATATATGGGTGCAGCAGCGTCAGATAACTGGTTTGTCGCGGTTGGCGAAGATGAAACAAAACCGGAAATGGCAATTGGTAGGATTTCTGCGCATTCGATTGAAGAAGTAACTAATGTAGTAAATAAAATTATTCAATACGAACAGAAGCCGAACTTTGGTCAATGGCGTCAAAAGATATTCTTTTTAGCGAGTCCAGAACCGATGTTTGAAGGGATTAGTGAAGAATTAGCGAAATCGTATGTGCCATCATATTATGAAGTATATCGCAGATATCCATCAAGTGGTTCACCGGATTATAAATATCGAACGGAAGATATTGTTGAAAATATTAACGAAGGACGAATCATACTTCATTTTACTGGGCATGGCGGCGGATATGTTTGGGAAAGCGGTCGCATGGATTTAGAGCGACATGGAGTAGAAGTCGTTCCAGATAACCGTGATTTTTTTGGAGTAAAAAATATATTGCAATTGAAAAACTATGGAAAATATCCATTAGTAATCGCTTTAACTTGTTATACCGGCGTTTTTGATAATATTGATAATGATAGCCTTGGTGAAGTGTTACTAAAAACACCGAACGCTGGTGCGATAGCGGTGATTAGCGCTACTTGGCGAAGCTATGTTTCTTCCAACGATGCATTTGACCGGGCAATGTTCACGCAGATGTTTAAAAAGAATGTTCGACGTCTTGGTGATATTTTTATTAATGCGAAACAAGAAATTAAACTACCTGATATTTCTGCTACCTATGTCTTGTTAGGTGATCCGGGTACACAACTTTCATTCCCTCACGATATAGTTCAATTAGAGGGAACGCGGACCATAAAATCTAAACCTCAAATTCGAATTACAGGAACACTGGATAGAAAACGACCTGCAAAAGGGAGTGTTATCATCAAGACTGAAAAAGGGAAATTAGTTATCCAAAAAAATATTACCATAAATCATCAGGCAAAGTTCACCACAAAAGTGACCATTCCACCTCATTTCGTACAAGATACACTCATCGCTTATTGCTATTTATGGAATGAGAAAACAAAGTGGGATGCAATAGGATATACAATAGTTTCCACTGTAGATACCATAAATGTTGGGCAAACTGTTGGTTTACCAGCGTTATTGCCAAGATTACTTTGGTCTGTAACGCCAATGAACAATAAGGATATTCGGGATATTATTGTATCAGTTTCTATAGATAATGATAGAAAAGCAAAACAAATCATGGAAGACGGCGATAGATTTTATCAACAAAAAGATATGCTAAATGCACTCTTAAAATATAGCGAGGCATTTCAATACGGATGCCGAGATTTAAAAATGATTCAACGCCTGGCGAAACTCTCTGTTCCAATCGAAACTTTTGAAACAGCTACTGCGGTGCAGTTAAAAAATTGGCATTGGAGTGATAAATCAAAAATAATAGGTCATTACCTTTCAACCACCTATGCTCATCGGGGTAAAAAAAGTGAACTGATTGACTTAGTCTATCCTATACCAGGCTGGGTAGATTATTGGGGTAAGGAGGTTGTCATACCGTTACGCGGTCCGATAGGAGTTCGTCTTTTTGTACGAGGAACAACCGAAAGTAAGGTAGAATTAAATGCTACGGTTACCTATAATGGAAAACATAACGAAGCGTTTTGTTCTCAAGCATATTCAATCAGTTCCAATTGGATTGAATTAAAAATAAATGACCTCTATCAAATTGCTAAAAAACGTGCATTATCACAAAAGGATATTAGTGGTGATATTCGAGTGTATCCAGATTTATTTGTTTCCTATAGATCAGTTGATGATGTTCATTGCTGGGATATTGATAATATGCATATTGTATATCTTGGTATTAATACTCGAGGGAGAAATGTTCAATTATATGTAGATGATATTGAATTGTTTTTTCCACCAAATAAATTAAAAGTATATTTAAAGAATAACCAATAGAATGTATGCATTCTATCCAAAATTTGCGTCATTATAAAGGACATTTGGTACTACAGAATTCTCAAATTTTGAAGAGATTTGGTTTAATAAAAATAGTAAAGTATCGAGTGTCTTTTTTTTGTTTCGCGCAGCCAAGATTGTTCAATGGAGTGAAATCCGAAAAAACGTGGAATGGCTAATGTAACACATTATATCAAAGCAAATTGACTTTACATTCGAGGGTACGGCGTTTAATTTAGGAATAATAGTTATGGAGAAATATTCCTATAAGCAATTCTTTTATGTAGGGTTGATATTTATATGGGTAGTTACGATAGGATGTACATCAGTTCATCAATTATCCCAAGTAAAAACTGCGGAGTTACGAATTCGAGTTGTTGACCATGAAACTGGCCAATTAATGCCCGCAAAATTAGTCATTGAGTGTGAAAATAAAACCTACGCGAAAAGTCCCTATCAAAATCACGCGGTTTTTATCGACGGGCAGGGCGACTTCATTCTTCCATTAGGAACAGTGAAAATTTTCGTTAGCCGTGGCTTTGAATATCAGCCGCAACAGGTTATCGTTAGATTATCACCACAGAGAAGGAATGTTCTGGTTAGATTAAAACGCCTGGTTAATTTACCGCAAATCAAATGGTATTGTGGTGATTCGCATATTCATGTTGCTAGACGAGAAAATGCAAGGATTGCTACTAATATACAGTATGGTGCTATGTTAGCTCGAGCGGTTGGATTAGATTATGTCACATTTGTTCAACTCTATGATTCCGTGAAAAATTTAACCAACGACCAAATATTTACTATCTGTAATGAAAATAGTGATACAGATTTTATATGCCGACCCGGCGTCGAAATGAAAGGATATAACGATAAAATTCCCAAAATCCATTATCTTCGGTTAAATCTCCCAAATCTTATAGGACAAGAAGGATGGCATTTGATTGAGCAAAGTGAGGAGGAACGAACAAATAAGCATAATCCGGTATTTATTGCTGCACATCCTACTCGTTGGTGGTTAGATAATAGAAAAAATGCAGTGTTAAGCAATTTAGCGCGAGAATTACCATTAGCAGTAGTATGCGGTGCAGTTGATGCAATTGAGATTCTCGAGAATGAAAGAGACCTTCAGACCTGGTTTGCCATTTTGAACGCTGGATATCGAGTTGCGGGAGTGATGAATAGCGATACAGGATTAGATACAGAAACAGGAGGAGACATTGGATGGGGTAGAACCTATACCTATAGCGAGAAGTTTGATTATAATCAGATTATGCAGAATTTGAAACAGGGGAAAAATTTTGCTACTACAGGACCACTGCTTCTATTTTCAATTGATACCTTTTTACCCGGTACCATTCTGGAACCTGATGCACAACAACATTCTATGCGTATTCTATGTTATACTGCCGGGTATGGAGATGAATTGAAAAAACTAAAAATTATTCGAAATGGGATGGTTATTAATACGGTGTATATACCGGAACGAAAAAAAGAATTTCAGTATGAATATTTAATTAACGAAACTGAAAAAGCTTGGTATTTAGTACAACTGGATTCTTCTTCTGGAGTAGCGATAGCAAATCCAATTTATTTTTTGCCAAAACAAGAAAAAACGGTTGATATTATTACTTCAGTCAAAGTCACTGGGGTTGTAACCGACGTCCACGGGAACCCGATTCCAGCAGTGGTTAAATTAGTTTCTCCAGGAACAGGTTTGCTCAATACCGGTATAATCTATGATACGATCACCAGTGATAATTCCGGGAAATTTTCTTTTGAGACTAATCCGGGCAGAAAAATTCAAGTCACGAGTCAAGGATATTATTCATTGGTTACCAGTATTGTTTTTGCCTCGAGCAAAATTCAACGGTTTGTCGAATCGATAGACGATATCTCGCTGACGAAAAGAGAAACGTATATTCATGCAAAGAAATTAATGAATGAGCTTGATATCCAAATATGGTTAAAACCACTGCAACCTGTTCAGGAAATCTATAGTAACGATTCAATTGTTCTGCGCGCAACGAGTGGTTCGGGATGGTTGGTAGATAGTTCAGGGAGTTATTTTCCTGCTGAAGCGGTTAAATGGAATCCGAAAGATGAATTATGTAATGAATATTCGCACAAAAAACATCAATTTGTCATTAATATACCGATTACAGGAAAATATTATGTTTGGCTAAGAATACGCAAAGCCGGAGAATATTTTATTTCTACCAATCATGGGGAAGAAACTGTTATTAAACCTGACTGGGTTCCTGAAGAGATTGGGTGGTTCACTGGTGGAAGTTTATTATTGAATAAAGGCGAGAATATTTTAGCTGTTTCTGCAAAAGATATGAGAGTATGGCATACATTTGATGCGGTTATTTTAACTCGAAATGAAGATTTTCGACCTGAATGATTATTTCGAATAATAACAATATGAAGAAACTAAACCTTAATGGAATTTTGATCATTTGGCTATTTTTGCTTATTGGATTTCTCATAATAGTTTTTTGGGGCTCAATATATATGCGACAAATAGCTTTATCCGATCCCAAAGTAGCGGTTATTCGAGGAAAAGAGTTATTTAAGAATGGACAAATATTGCCTGCGATTTATAGCTTTGAAAAAGCTATTCAGATAAATCCAGAGGATCGAGAAGCTTATTTTTATTTAGGAAAATTATACTATTTGCAGAAAAAATATACCCGAACACTCGATATGTTTTATAGATTTCAGCAGATTCGACCGACTCATGTTGACTGGGTAAGCTTCCGTGAAGAAATGCAGACTATCTGTTGGTCAATCGCTTCTGTATATGTTGTTGAAAAGAAATGGGTTGAAGCGGAAGATGCATATAGTTTAGGAGCTATGCTCTCATGCGATCCGATCGCTTCTTTGGCAACACTAAAACAAATGGCTAATCAAAGTTTTTTAAAACCATGGAAAAATATCCTGTGGAATGGTCACGATGTTTTTGTAACTGTAGAAAATTTTGAGCGAACAAGTGTACCAGTTTTTGACCGTTGGGTAAAAAATAATACTGCTGTAATAAAAACACATACATTAAGTTCAACTCTTTCATATCGGGGTCAAAAATCCGAATTGTTCTCGATTGAGTATAACGAACAAAATCCAGATTTATGGGGGAAGGTCGTATTTCTGCCGTTTACCCATCCTGTTGGAGTTAGAATGTTCGTTTATGCAAACAAAGAATCAGTGGTGCAATTGGTTGTTAGTTTTCGATATGAAAAAACCGAACCACAAGCAAAATATGGACCCGAAGCTGGTGGAATTTCTGCTGTTATCCGTTTGCAACCAAAAGTATGGACGAAAATTGAAGCAAATGATCTTTATCAACAGGCAGTTGCGACCGCATTAAATCCAGTAAACCAATGGAGTACTAAAAATATGGTTATGGAAGTTATCGGAATCAATACACTCGGAGTTAATTGCGAAATATTTATTGATGATATTCAATTATACTAATACCCAAACGATACCATGAAAATATCTGTAGTAATCCCCTGTTATAATGAAGAACAAAATATTCCGATTCTTGTAAAGAAACTAACCGAGGTCTTAAACAAGTATTCGGATTACGAAATTATTTTTGTTGATGACGGCAGTACGGATGCAACGTTAGAACGAATTAAAGAACTTGTAGAAAACGGAGCTAAGATAAAATATCTTGCGTTTTCGCGAAATTTTGGCCAACAAAAAGCATTAAAAGCCGGGCTAGATTATTCGACAGGAGACTGTTTAATCACTCTTGATGCAGATTTACAACATCCTCCAGAATTAGTTGATGCGATGATTCAAAAATGGCAAGAAGGATACGATATCGTGTATACTGTCCGGAAAGAATACCCTGATGCTTCATTTTTAAAGAGAAAAACGTCGTGGTTATTCTATAAACTACTGAATAAAATATCTGAAATTGAAATAACTCCGGGAACAGCAGATTTCCGATTATTAGATAGAAAGGTGATTGATATATTACGAGAACTGAATGAGACCTTTATTTTCCTTCGAGGGTTAGTTTCTTGGGTTGGTTTCCGCCAATATGCATTAGAATATACTCCTCAAAAAAGATATTCCGGGAAGACCAAATATTCCTTTAAAAATATGATTCTTCTTGCGATAACCGGAATTACTTCATTTAGTACTAGGCCATTGCATTTAGCAACCTTTTTAGGATTAATATTAGCATTTTTATGCATTCTTTATGGAGGATATGCGGTAGGTATAACAATATTTACTGATAAAACTGTTCCTGGTTGGGCGTCACTTATTGTTAGTGTCTTGTTTATCGGGAGTATACAACTTCTCATCTTAGGAATAATTGGTGAGTATTTAGGGAAACTATTTATTGAATCGAAACGCAGACCACAATATATTATTAAAGAAAAAAATTGTGAAAAGTAATGATAAAGAGAAATTTTATAATGAAATAGCTATTAAATTTGATTCACTAAGCAACCGATATGATACCCAGAGAAGAATTGAGGTTATTTTTACTGATTTTTAGGTACGCAAATATTAGAGAATAAACTTATTCTCGATGCCGGTTGCGGTACCGGGTGGTTTACGAAAGCGATAATAGATAGATCCGGAAAAGTAATTGCAATTGATATTGGTGAACGACTCGTTAAGATAACAAAAGAAAAAAATTCAATGGCTCACGGTGTGGTTGGTTCAATTCTCGCGATGCCTTTTAAGGAAAATGCATTTGGATATGTTATTTCTTCTGATGTTATCGAACATACTTCCAACCCGCTACAAGCTACTCGGGAACTGGTTCGTGTCTTAAAAAAATGGGATTATTTGTATCACTGTTCCCAATAAATCATTCTGGTATTTTGCGGTTGTTTTAGCCAATGTAATTGGAGTAAGAAGGCATAAAGGATACGAAAATTGGCTCCATTATTATAAAGCATTTCGGATTTTTCTAGAGAATCTTAATTTAGAAATACTTGAATACAAAGGCATTCATGTATTCCCATCTGTTATTCCTTGGTTGAATGGCATATTAAGATGGTTGGATAAGAAGTTAGATAAGAGATTAGCACGATGGATGGTCACCATTGCAGTTTGTGCGCGGAAAAAATAAAATTTAGGTTCAGAATATATTAAACTTAAATGGTCAAAAGTTCAAATTATCGAAAGAGTATGAAAACGCACTTCTTAAATTGGTTAATCTACCTAATTATTTTTGTTCTCCTTCTTCCTGCAATATATTATTCACTGAAAACGCCGTTTGGACTTATTGACGATTATATTGACTGGCAAGTGGTTAAGTTGGCCGAAAATGCCAGTGAATTCGCTGCTTGGGTTAACAATACATTTATCAATTTGGGTTCCGGTCGATATCGTCCGTTTCTCTATATTTATAACTTTTTTGTCTGGTTTTTGTTTGGACCAAATCCGGTTTTACATCATGCATTTCGTTGGGTAGTAAAACTTATTTCGTTTTATTTCTGGATTAAATGTCTTTCTTTATTCATACAAACCAATCACGAGCAACAATCATTACACCAGGGAAAAGATAATGTCAATCGCTGTTTCATTAGGCTAATTAAATCATTCAATATTCCGGTTCTAACATTTAGTTTCATATTCTTTTTCTTTCCCAATAACCCCGAAGCAAGACTAGCTCCGGTGGAATTACATACCGGTTTATTTTTAGCCATCATTAACTATGCAATAGCGATACTCATTGTCCAGTCCAATGGCGAATTTAGTTCTACATCGCGGTTGAATCTTTTTCTCATTTACATTAGCTATTTTGGCTTATCAATTGTGAAAGAGATAAATATCATTTTACTGTTTATATTTTTATTAATTTTCATCATCTTAGAATCAAACCATAGTTCGAAAAAATATTTATTCCGCCTGCTACCGTTGATTTTAGTATTGCTATACACTTTTTTCCGAGTCAAACTAGCCTTTCAAGGAGGTGGATACGGTGTCCCAACGATAACTTTAAAACTTTTGGTAAGTAACGGATGGTGGTTGGTTCGAAGTATCTTATTGCTTGATACCCAGATTATTCTCAGTATTGCCTTTCTATTATTAGGATTGGTGCGGCTGGGATATCTGCGAAAAGGAATATATATTTGGGGACGAATTTATGGAAAAACGCAAACGATTGCGAAATCGAATACTTTTTTCCTAATACTTATTATTGAGTTTATAGGATTATATTGCATTCTTTGTACCTCGTGGGAGCAAGCATTACGATATTGGTATCCGGTGGTACCATTGCTGGCAATAATATTAGCTTTTTCTACTATACCCATCTGGGCTCATGCTAAAAATAATAGAAGATTCGGCATGGTCATAGTTGGAGGTGTCGTTTTGTTTTTATTTTTCTTTCTCGTGGTTAATTATCACAATTTCCTTTATCAATTTCTTGTGCAATATAATGCAAGAACTATTGAAAAGCGATTGCTAACTGAATTAGACCAGAAACTTTCTACTGGTGCAGTAGTGGTAGTTAAACAAGTAGAAGAATATGAACAGAAAATCATGCTTTATTTTAACGAATTTTTGCCGTATTACTATAAACGCAATAATCCAGTTTTAATAGATTGGCCTAGTAATTATATTGGAGTTAAAAAGATTTATTATGTTTCTCGAGAACCGAATCTTTTCGGACTAACCCTCGAAACAACGTTTACGAGAATCGAGGAATATCCATGTTTAACTTGGAGTGGTAAACTTGCTGCATTATTGCAGGGTAAAAAAACGCCGTACCAGAGTATCGATGCCGGTGCACAACCAATAGACGGGTATAGTTGGTATCTGTATTCGATTTCGAAAAATGAGGTCGATAAAACTCAGCAACGTATCTTAGCAAGTAATAATCCATTTGAAATCTATGAATTTCGTTCATTATATCAATCTAATCAGAGAGCGTTTCCGGAACTATTTCAAGAAATAGATAAAAAATATAGGGCTATAATATCCGAATATACTAAACATCAGGGATTCGCAGTGAATTCAGCGGTATCCTTTTTGGGATATTATTATAAAAAGATTGATCCAAAACAATATAAACTATATTTATTATTTAAAACGGAAGAACTTATGGATACCGATTGGGCAATATATGTTCACGGTAAAGTGGCAGAAGAAGATGTTTCAAGGTTACCAGAAAAAGTACAATCGTGGAAAGGACAAAATTGGGATTTTTGGCCAGATCCACCTACATCAACTTGGCGGAAAAATGAAAGCATCATTGTATCGAGAGTGATTTCAGCAGAACCAATTCCATATAATATAGTTATCGGCTTTTATAAAGGAGGAAAAACCTTCGGGAAACCGATTCCATTAGGGTGGATTGATTTTGCAACGGATAATCTTGATGGTTTACTGTATAAAAGGTGGAAACAGTTATCAATCAGTAAAAATATTTTTGAAATAGGTGAATTTTTACAGACCTATGCTTTTTACGAAAATATTATCCCCGAACTATACAGGGAAATAGCATCTAGCTTCGAAACATTATGTATTAAACATCAGAGTGGAAAAGAAAAAGTTATCCATCCAGCAATAACTTTTATTGACGTGTATTTAAAAAAATTAGAACCTAAAAAATATCGACTGTATTTCTTGTTTAAAGTAAATCAACCGTTAGAAAAGGATTGGTTGGTTTATATTCACGGCAGAGTAAAAGAAGAAGATGTGGGATTATTGCCAGAATCTAATAGGCAGATGAAAGGGCAGAATTGGGATTTTTATCCTTATCCAGTTACCACTCATTGGCCAGTAGGGAAGTATGTTATTATTCATAACGATATTATTGCAGAACCACTTTCTTATAAAGTAATTTTTGGTTTCTATCGAGATGGGGAGGGTACGTTTGGAGAAGCGATTGATTTGGGTTGGATAGATTTTCAATGACCGAAAGAATAACTGATAATAAATTTATTTTGTTATCTACTTACATTAATTTTTTAAGGAAAAGTATTTTAAGGACAGAATCTAATACTGTTTGAAAAGAAAAGTGCTAAGATAGAGAATGATGTAGTGATATGATATTGATATGATAGAATATTTATGTTTTAAAAAGTGTTATTATAAAAAAACAAATATGCAACCGAATTACACATTAATTTTAGTAAGTGTGGTGATATTATTTTCATATTTTGGACTGATAAATGCAGAAGAACAAGTACTAGTGGCATCAAATGCAATTGTTTATTTAAAAGTAGATGTCAAATCAAATGACCCAGGAATATCCTGGCTATTTGACAACTGGGTTACTATCCCGAGAAAAAGTTCGATACGCGAGATTGTAGCCAAACTCACACCGGTTTCCGGTATAGCAGCACTTTATCCTGATTCTGATCCTAATAATCTCCAATATATAGTAATATTAACTTATCGGCAAGCAGTTAACAATAATACTGAGTTTATAAAGTTTATAAAAAATAAATTGAGTAATGAATTAGGTGCAAAATCGAATTGGACTACCTATACGGAATCCGGTTTTCAGATTATTTACGGGACGGATACTTCATGGACGAAAAAGATTGGATACGCAATTTTAGACCATCAATTAATTATCGGGAATAACCTAGCGGCAATACAAACGACCATTCAGGTTTATTTGCGTAAAATCAAACATATAATCACGGTACCGGATATTGTAGCTGGAGGAGCCAGCTCAATACCTCGACGAGATATAATAATTTTTTGCAATAATAATCACCAACATTTTGCTAAATTCCTGCTTTTGCGTGAGAAAAAATGGAAAATGAGTTTGTTACTTTCTGCAGAAGATATTCGTAGTATTGTGATTGAGATGGATATTATTAATTCGGATAGATTGCGTGGAACGATGCTGTTTGACGTTGCCAAAATAAATAGGATTAAGGATGTTATTGATGATGCCGAGTTTATTGGAGAAGCATTTCGGAGGAAGTTTATCGCCCAGAAAATTGACTGGAAAAGTAAGGTCGTTACCCGGAACAATTATGTTACCCTAGAATTTGAAGTGGGTGGATTAGAACCATTATGGTTAGAATTGTTTAAAGTTGGTGGATTTGCCATTATACGCTAACAGAAGTTGGATGATTACTTAAAATGCAGTTTTGGATAAACTATAACGTTAAGATAAATCAGAATCTAATATTGGGTTAACCTATCGTACAACGGTGAATTCTTAATATGTAACCCAAAATATTTTTAATTCGCTTATGGTTCCTATCACTTATTTTGAATCCACTAAAAGATATTCAGAAATCAGCGGTAATTTTATTCATTCATATGGAACAATCGAGTTTGCTATCGCTCTGCAATGAATTTGGTTATCCTACCCTTATTCACAACTACTTATCTGAAATTCAAGTTATTACAGAGAAAAGTGTATCTGATATTCTATCTATTTTACTGCTGGGTAGTACCGCTCGAGGTGAATTTAGTTATCGGATTGAACCTGATGGGCAGATTTCATTATGGAGTGATATTGAATTATTAGCCGTATCGAAAAGAAAACCTAGCAACACTGAACGGAAGCGATTATTTGTTCAACTCGCGCAATTAGAAAAAAAATGGAATAAAAATTCCCCGTTATTTCATATTGATTGCAGTTATATTTCATTACGCCAGGTACAGCAACTACCGCCATTAATCCGTCATTATGAAGCAAAAAAGATCGGGAAAACTATCTTCGGAACCGATATACGTTCAGAAATTCCGGAAATTAATTGCGATAATCTGGATTACCGGGAATTAGCGGAAGTGATTTTATGGAGATTATGGGCAATAGCGTTATATGTACCACGATCCTGGCTGATTACAAAACCTAAAAACGGAAGAACGGAAGGAAATAATAACCAAGAATTATTCAATTTCGTTTTATGTCGGAATTCATTGGATTTAACCACTTATCTCCTACCATGGGAAAAAGTTTTATTGTCTTCATTTAGAGAACGAGTCGATTATATTCGTGAGCATTATCCAGATTTACAACTTCGGCGTTATTTTAATTCTTCATTTCCAGATTTTCTAAATCAATGTTTGGATGGAAAGTTCAAGTTCATTTTTCCTGAGTCAACAGAACAGTTATACCAGCAAACGTTAGCGTATTTTATCCAGGCAGGTAAACATCTGTTAGCTGTTAATAATATTAAAGTTCCAGATACTGAACTACCGAACATCCTTGAAAAATACCAAACGCGGTTGTTTAATGAATACAAATTCAGACGAAAAGTATACGAATTAACATTAGTAGCAAAACATTTCAACCAAAGGACAATTTATAGATGGTGGAATTGGTATTGGCAAGGGAAAATCGGGAAAATGATCAGTTGCCTATATCATTTACATTTTGCTTTCCGAGCGATAGCAATAATCAATGATTTACCTGAAGCTGAATTCCACTTAAGAAAAGCATCTCAGCTTGTATCACAATTAACATTACGCCGATTACCGGTAGAGTTTATGGATTTATCTATCCCAATTGGAGAACGATGGATTTGGTTACGAAAAATATTTGGTCGGTTCTTAATGGATTTATATCAGAGCATCGGGCAAAAGGAAGATTATTTATCTTATATTTTGGAAGGTCACATAGAAAGATAATATACCAAATTTAAATGTCAAAGTTTCAATCACCAATAAACGTTCAAAACTTAATGTTCAATGTCAGACGACATCTATTCCCAGTTTTTGTTGGTTATAGAGCAATGAAGGTTTGAGCTATAACATTTGACATTAAATAATCATCAATGGCTAATTTTCTCATTATATTCATTGATAGTCTCCCGTATCAATATGCTTTACAAATGGCAGTTGCGAAGCAATTTGTGACTCAGCTTCCATTAACTCCCGGGTTTGGATATAGCATCAATATTCAGGCAGAACTTTTTACCGGGAAAATGCCAGACGAACTCGGATATTTCAGTGAATGGACTTATGTCGGAACTAATTCGCCGTTCTGGAAATATCGGTTTTTGTTCAAGGTCATTTCACCAATGGGCAAATGTTATGTAATCGACCGAGTTTTACATCGTCTGGGAAACAAAATTTTCGGTCCCATTTGGAATATTCCATTCCACTATTTACCTTATTTACAGAACCAGCCGGATATATTTTCGCCTAACTATCATATTCCATCGTTATTTATTCAGAATCCGGATTTATATGTTATTAAATATCCTGATTTTAAACATCCTAACCGCGATGCTAAAATGACACTCGCAGGACTAACCGCAATGGAATCTCATCCGCGGTTATTTATCGGGTTAGTAGATTTAGATGGAATAACGCATCGGGTAGGTGTTGGGACGTCAGATTATGTAAAGGCAATAGAAGAGTTGAATACGAATATTTCCACGTTAATAGGAAAATATCAGAAGTTATATCCAGATGGAAAGATAGTTGTCATAAGCGATCATGGCATGACGAATGTTACCGGATCAGTTAAATTAATTATGGAAACGGAGTTTGGGAATCCTAGTCCAGAGCGTTATTTCTATATACAGGATTCAACTATGCTGCGTATTTGGACTTTTGATAATAATCTACGTTCCGAACTAGAAAAATTTCTCAATCAGCAAGTGTATGGCAGAATAATTACTCCAGAAGAACGACTACAATATAAACTTACCTCATCTAAATTTGGTAATATTCTTTTCTTATTGAATGAAGGGTTAGTATTTTCCCCAAGTTTTTATGGTAAGAAGATTCCGAAAGCGATGCATGGATATCATCCGGAATTAGAAAGCCAAAAAGGAGTATTATTTTATAATAATATCATCGCCCAACATTTATTACCGATTGAAAAAACAGTGGATATTTATAAATTTTTATCTGTAATTCTTAAAATAGAGTAAACGAGTATGATGTATATTAAACCATGTTGTATTTGTCAAGACAATGAGAAATATCCGCCACATCCCTTGTATAGTATTCCCGGTAAGCTAGTTGTTGAATGTCCTCACTGTGGATTGGTCTATGTAAACGGTACGTTCCAAGAAGAAATCATTGAACACTATGGTGGGCATGAGGATATCTATGAATTAAACCGTGAAATTTTCGACCGCACTTTTATAAATCGCTTAAAAAAAATTGAACGTTTGAAAAAAACTAACGGCAAAACGGTACTTGATGTTGAATGTGGTTTCGGATATTTTCTTAATGTCGCGAAACAGCATGGATGGGTATGCTATGGTGTTGATATAAGTCGGTATGCAGCGGAGTTTGCTAAAAAGCAATTTGACATTCAGATTCAAGTGGCATCGGTACATTCAGCGGAGTTTCCCAAAGAATTTTTCGATGTTGTAACCATGTTTAATATTTTAGAACATCTTTCGGAACCGGTTCATTCCCTGCAACAGATCGCTGATTGGATTAAACCAGATGGGTTATTAGTTATTGAAACACCAAGTGAAGACAGTTTAATTCATAGTTTCCATCGGTTCATCTATAAACTATCTATGGGAAAAATAACCTATGCCAATACCATGTATGGAACTAAATACGGCCATTGGTATGTTTTTAATAAAAAGAATATCCGTATGATTCTTGAAAAAATGGGTTTTTCTATTCGTCACATTGAACAAATCGAAAGTCCATTTAGAATTTTATTGGCAAAAAACAACCTTAAAAAATCATTACCTAAAAAATAGTAAATTTTTTCATTCTAGGATTATGTAATTTGGTCGCAGCAGTTCTGCATAGACAAAATCGAATGGTTATTTATGCCTATAAGAATCCATAGCGTTAAATTAATTTGGATATAATCCGATGAAAATTAATGTATATATACATCGTAGTGTTTATGCGATTTTAGATAGTATCATCATAGCATTGTTTTCTTTCGTTTATGTTATTACGGTAGTACGCAGTATTCCAAAAGAAGAATATGGAGTACTGGTTCTGTGCGATAGTATTCGTGTCTTTTTAATTTTGTTTGGTGATTTATCCATTGGGCAGGCGCTAATCAAATACGCTGCAGAGAAAGATGATTCTGAGCTTCCACTCGTAAACTTCCATTCATTATTGCTTAAATTCATTCTGACGATATTTTCATCAAGTATCTTGTTTTTCTTTTCCGAAGGTATCGCGACAATATTCCATGTTCCACGATTAGCGATTCTATTACGTTGGGTACCGTTAATCCTTTTTGCAGTATTATGCAATTATTTCATTCGCCAACTTCTGATTGCAAAACAAAAGTTGAAACAGGTTTTTTGGACTGATTGTTTTGTTTTAGGTAACTTTGTTTTTTTTCTGACTCTTTTCAAACTTACCGGGCATTTATCCAACGGGATTGAAGTTATCTGGATTGTTGCATTAAGTTATTTTATCAGTTCAATTCCCGGACTATGGTTTGCACGGGAGTATCTAAAATTCAAAAATCAGCTACAAATAGAATGGCTTAAACGTATTACTCGGTTTGCATCTTATTCGTTTATCAATAGCGCCGGAGTCCAAATCTATTCGAAAATAGATTTATTTATGCTGGCATATTTTATGGTTAGTCCGATGAGCATCGCGGTATATAATATCGCGCATTTATTCACGAATTTTGCGACCGTGATAAATGATTCAATGAATGCAATTGTATTTCCAGAAAGTGCGAAGATTGATTTGTCTTTAGGAGAAATCAGTCGGGAACGTATTCGGAAAATATACGAAACCGCATCAGGGTTCTTATTTCTGTTAGCTATCCCAGTAACATTAATTTTATTTTTTTTCCCTGAATTTATTCTCCGAGTTTTTTATGGCGAAAAATATCAAGAGGCAGCAAGTTTGGTGCGAGTGTTTGCGTTCTGGGGTTTGCTGCATCCATTTTATCGGATTGCTGCAAGTGTATTTAATGGAATTGGAAAACCAGAATGGAATGCGCAATTAACCTGGTTTGGCGCAGTGATAAATATCCTGGTTAATCTAGCATTAATTCCTAAACTTGGCGTTTTCGGTGCAGCAATAACTTCGTTGATTACTTCTGCTTCAGTTTTATTGATCTATTGGATTATTTTAAACAAACAATTCAACATTCGCCCGTTATTTATTGATTTTCATTATATGAAAAACATTATATTTAACAGGAAATAGGTTAGAGTGAACGGAGCATGGCAAGAAATACTATGGTTAGATCGTACGAGGCTTGATAGGTTCGTTCGATCTAACCCGACAATAACAAAAAATATTTGGTTCTAAACTCTACAAAAAAATGAAACGTATACTGTATATAAACCATGTTGGAAAAATTAGTGGAGCTGAACGAGTGCTATTGAATTTGCTTTCGCATCTTGACCGAGCGAAATTTGAACCGGTCGTAATTGCACCCTCCGACGGGACATTGTTATCTGAAATAACTAAACTTGGAATCAAAACCTATCCAATTAAAATTCCGTTGCTCGTACGTTCGTATAATCCGATTCGATTAATACTATATATTCCAAATTTCTGGAAAACAACTGCCCAATTGAAAACCATGATTCAGAAAGAGAAAATAGATTTACTGCATGCGAATTCGTTTACAGCAATGTTATACAGCGGTTTTGCCGCTAAATTAATGCATCGGCCGATAATCTGGCATATGCATGATATCGTTACCCCCTGCTGGTTTAACCGGCAATTTATCGGATTTGCCGGACGTCTAGCAACGCGGATTATCGCAGTTTCAAACGCTGTTAAAACCAGATTGATTGAATTAGGCGTTTCACGAGACAAATGTACGGTTATCTATAATGGCATGGATTGCTTGCAAGCAAAACAACTATCCCAAGAGATAATTCAGAAAACGAAAAGTAAGCTCAATATACCGCCAGATGCAATTGTTATAAGTATGTTTGGTCAAATTGCGCAATGGAAAGGTCAGCATATTTTTATCTCCGCAGTAAAAAAACTAATTTCACGAACGCAGATCCCAGTAAAATTCCTTATTGTCGGTGATATTATTCAAGAGAGAGAACGAGGCTATAAGCAGTGTCTTGAACAATTAGTGAAACAATTAGATCTACAATCGGTAGTGATTTTCACCGGATATCGAACCGATATTTCAATATTAATGCAGATGACTGATATTATCGTGCATAGTTCAATTATGCCAGACCCATTACCTACCGTATTATTTGAAGCGATGTTATATTGGAAACCAGTAGTTGCAAGTAACGTTGGTGGCGTTCCTGAAATTGTTGTTGATAATGAAACTGGTATTTTAGTTCCTCCAAATGATGTAGAAGCATTAGCGACCGCAATTCAAACACTACTAAATTGTCCGGAATTAAGAAAAATCTTTGGAGAACAAGGTCGTAACCGACTCGAGCAGCATTTTAATATTCAACAGAACGTCGCTGCAATCGAAACTTGTTACCGACAACTTTTATCATCCCCATCAAAATAAACCTTGTTACCTTTTGTTTTGAAAAATTCGAATTCAACACGGCATTATTTTGAAATTTAGATTTTGATATTTGCCATTTTTTTCTTTCCCTATCGTAGAGGTTAAATTCCGTATTATAATTATTTTATGATGATTATCGAAAAATTTTGGTGATGAAATATAATGCTCAACGTCAAAGAAATCGCGGTTTCAAAATCGTCCTATTTCCGGCAAGGTTATCTTTGGTTACTTCTACTGCTACTTATATCAGCAATTTGTGTCAACTTGGAACCTTGGATAGTAGTATGGGTGCTAGTTACATTTATTTGGCTGATATTCCTGTATTACCATGTAGAATCGGGGTTAATACTATTAATTGCATCAGCTCCTTTTTTAATCGTAGTAAGTGAAACTAAACTCGTTGCCCAACTTACCGGAGTTGAAATACCCAAAACGTTACTTCGCGTTCCGAAAGATATCTGGTTATTAAGTTTACTAGGAGTATGGGGTTTACATCTGGTGCATAAACGATATCGTTTACCGATTAAGGAAAATGAACTTTATCCAGTTTACATTCCGATACTATGTTTTATTGGATTAGCATTTATCTATACTTTTGTTAGTCCAGAGGTAAAAGCGGGTTTTTGGGGGCTACGGTCTACTGTAGAATTTATTCTTGTCTTTCTCTTAACTATAGCAATTTTAACCAGAGCGCAGGATATCCAAAAAGCGATTGAACTTTTCCTGTGGAGCGGGTTGCTTTTTTCACTGTGGGGGCTATACCGCATTTTTACGACTAAAATTGGATTAGGAACTTGGTTTGAGGTCATGCCGGAACATATTGTTGGCCGATTAACCGTGTTTGGTGATGAACATAGTGCGAATGCGTATGCGATATTTATGGCAATGTTAGTTGGATTCTGTCTTGGTGCGCTCGTTTATCGCAATAAATTAGTGAAAAGTTGGCGGTATTTGCTCGGATTAACGTTATTTTTTGGTGGGATAAATTTAGTGTTTACTTTCTCGCGACGTGCCTGGCTTGGAGTATTTATCGCATCGCTGGTTATCGGATTTCTCGCCGGGAAATCGAGAATTATTATTAGATTTCTGCTGATAGCTTGCATTGCAGTCGTTATAGCTTATTTCATTCAACCATTAGCGTTGACCGCATTATTCAGTCGAATTACAACGTTTGACCCCAGCCATATCACGATTCGGGAACGATTAGATGAATGGACGGTATTATTCCAGCGGATGCTCGATTCGAATTTATTAGGTATTGGGTTAGGTATGGTTGGTCCAGTCGGAGTCCTTTATGAAATACCTGATGCAACATTAACTCATAATTATTATTTATTACTCCTAATTGAAATGGGAATGTTCGGCTTATTTTTATTCATCTGGATACTAGGAAGTATATTGCGTTTCGGGTTTAGACTATTCAGAATACTCCCTGAATCTTTCGAAAAAACAATCGTTCTTGGTCTGCTTGCCTGCATAATTATTCTAATCATTTCGGCTTTAGGCGGGGTTACTTTCGAAAGTTTCCCAAATAACCTCCATTTTTGGTTTTTTGCTGGGTTATTAGTTTGTATCCACAAATTAGCTAAACTTAAACAAACGGTATTTAAATAATATTTTTTATGCGAATTGGAATTAATACCTTATTCTTGCTTCCAGGGAAAGTCGGTGGAACCGAGACCTATGTTCGTGGATTACTGTATGGCTTAACAAAAATTGATTCACAAAATGAATATATACTTTTTACCAATCGCGAAAATCATGATTCGTTTGATTTCAAACTTCCGAATTTCAAGCGAATACTATGTAATTTCTCCAGTCGTATAAAAGCAACTCGGGTTTTCTGGGAACAGGCTATTCTCCCGAAATTAGGTCTAAAAGAACGAATTGACCTACTCCATTCACCAGGATATGTTGGACCATTATCAATAGATAGCCATACGATTGTAACTATTCCAGATATGCAATATAAATATTATCCGGAAAACTTTAGTACATTTCGATTATGGTATTGGCAGTATTTTATTCCGAGAAGTGCAAAAAAAGCAGATAGAATTATTACATTATCAGAATATTCGAAAAAAGATATTGCGATGTTATTGAATATACCGAGAGATAAAATAATCGTAACCTATCCAGCATCGAAGTTTGATATCTTTGAATTGTCAATACCGTCTAACGAAAAGATACAAACGAAGTATAATCTTAAAGCTCCGTTTATTTTATCAGTTGCATCACTCTTACCCCATAAAAACTTTAAACGTTTACTGGAAGCTTATGCGCGAATCGCAGACCAATGCAATGTGGATTTGGTTTTGGTTGGATTAAAACTACAATCATTATCAGCAATCCAAGAACATATAAAACAGTATAAAATCAATCCCAATCGAGTATTGATTCTTGGTTATATAGGTGATCCTGATTTAGCTGGGTTATACCAATTAGCTGAGCTGGTAGTTCATCCTTCATTATTTGAAGGGTTCGGCATCCCGGTTGTAGAAGCAATGAAATTCGGGTGTCCAGTAATAGCGGCAAACCGAACTGCGTTACCCGAGATTATCGGTGATGCAGGACTGCTTATTGATCCGGAAAACCCCCAAGCAATAGCTGAGGCAATCCATGCTATTCTAACCCAACCCGTTTTACGAAAACAATTGATTGAAAAAGGATATCAACGGGCAAAATTATTCGTCTGGGAAAAAATGGCAAAAACAACTTTAGATGCTTACATAGCGGTTGTCAATGGATAAAAATAACAATAATTATCGAATCAAAGTATTGGTTCTCTGTCAACTATTTTATCCAGAGCTCGTTTCTACTGGGCAGACGTTAACCGAATTATGTGAAGAATTAGTAAAATTGGGAGTTGAAATCGAAGTTATCTGTGGTCCAGTAACCATTCTAAAAAAACAAAATAAAATTCCAAAATATCTTGAATATCAAGGAATAAGAATTCATCGGGTTTGGGGAACGCGATTTCCGAAGTTGCATTTGTGGGGAAGAATTATCAACCAGATAACCTATGCAAGTTCAACTTTTATCAAGCTATTGTGTGATTTCAGCAAACGACCGATTTTAGTCTTAACCAATCCGCCATTTCTTGCGGTTAGTTGTGCTATTTTAAAAAGTATCGGTCTCGGAAAACCATATATCTATTTGATTTTCGATGTGTATCCGGATAGTGCAATTAATCTTGGTGTACTAAAAAAAGATAGTTTCGTTGCAAAACTCTGGGAATGGTTTAATAAATTTACATATCGTCATGCGACTGCTATCGTAGTTATCGGTAGATGTATGGAAGAAGTAATTATTAAGAAGTTCGAACAGCACGGTTTAAAAGACCGAGATAAAATCCACCGTATCCATATCTGGAGTGACGACCGTCTTATTCAGCAAGCGTTCGGAAAACCGAATCCGTACATTGACCAGTGGAAGTTAAAAGATAAATTCGTAATTAGTTATTCTGGCAATATGGGACGATACCACGATCTGGAAACAATTATGGCTGTCGTAAAAGAATTGCAGGTGTATCCAGATATAGAGTTTCTGTTTATTGGGGAAGGGCATTATAAACAATGGATGCAGCAGTTTGCGCAAGATAATCATTTAACCAATTGCCAGTTTCATACCTATGTTGAACGCGCACAACTCGGATTCTCATTATCCTGTGCGCATTTGGGATTAGTTTCACTAGCTCGTGGGCAAGAAGGGTTGTCTGTTCCTTCCAAAACCTTTGGCTATTTAGCTGCTGGCGTTCCCGTCATCGCGATTATGTCGGCGAAATCGGAAATTGCTAAGGTTATCCAAGAGGAGAATTGCGGTGTTGTGGTAGAACCGGGAGATAAAGTTGGGTTGCTCAATGCGATTTTATCCCTGTATAATAATCAGGTAAGATTAAATGAAATGCGATATAATGCGCGTTATGCGATTGAAAAGAAATACAATTTAATAACCGCTGTACAAGCATATCATACGTTACTTAGTAATGTAACAAAACGCACATTCATAAAATAGGAGATAAAACAGTATGGTAAATCGGTTAGAAAAAATTTTGGTTACCGGCGCCGGTGGATTTATCGGACATCACTTGGTGAAATTTTTAAAACAAAAAGGATATTGGGTTCGTGGAGTTGATATTAAATTGCCAGAATATGAACCTACGGTAGCGGATGAATTTGAATTGCTAGATTTACGTCGTTGGGATAATTGTTTACAGGCAGTCCGTAAAATCGACCAGGTATATAATCTAGCTGCAAATATGGGCGGTATTGGGTTCATTGAGACGCATAAAGCAGAGATTGTTTATGACAATATCCTGATTAATATGCATATGCTAGAAGCAGCGCGATTACAGGGTGTTTCCCGATACTTTTTCACTTCATCTGCATGTATCTATCCTGGCTATCGTCAAAAAGATACGAATGTTATCCCACTCAAAGAAGAAGATGCATATCCTGCAGATGCAGAAGATGGTTATGGTTGGGAAAAATTATATACTGAACGCGCGTGCCGTCATTACTATGAAGATTACGGTTTAAAAACCTATGTTGTTCGATTCCATAATATTTATGGACCACTCGGTGCTTATGAAGGTGGTCGTGAAAAATCGCCTGCTGCTATATGCCGGAAAATAGCATTAGCAAAACCAGTTGACGAAATAGAAGTTTGGGGCGATGGAAAACAGACTCGGTCATATTGTTACATTGACGATTGTGTTGAAGGTATCTATCGATTAATGCAGTCCGATTATCATCAACCATTGAATTTGGGTACTGACCGATTAGTCAGTATAGATGATTTAGTAGATATCGTTGCAAAAATCGCTGGGAAGAAAATAACTAAACGATACGATTTAACGAAACCACAAGGTGTTCGTGGGAGAAATAGTGATAATACTCGACTTCGGCAAGTGTTACAATGGGAGCCACAGATTTCGTTAGAACAAGGACTCGAAATAACTTATCGCTGGATATACAATGAACTGGTTAAGGCAGGCAGAATTCAATAGCATATGACTTCAGTTTTGTTGATGGGTTCAGTCACAGTTACCCAATTAAATTCAAGTTGTAACACATTGGTATATCGAGCGTTAGATATGTTCCGCCCGATTTAACCGGGATTTACTCCAATTTATCAGGTTCAATATAAACTCTAAGATAAGCATATCGTGGTTTGGTCAAAGTTATTCAATATTATGTAACGTGTATAATTACTTGTGGGTGTAAATAATATCGAAACATTTTCCAATAGGTAACTTAGAATTACTACATACGAATGAAACAAAAACTTATCATTAGTTCAGCAATCCTTGCAGATTGTATTTTAATTCATACAGCAATCTGTCTCGGTTTTTTTACTAAATTTCATGGCGTACCGCAACCTGTTCACGTAAATATTTTTTTCTATTTATCTCCTTTAATCACTGTAATTCATTTAATTACACTCGCTCTATTTCAATTATATAAACTTGACCAGGATCGATATCCATTCGACATAATTTATAATACCTTTTGGGCGGTTACAATAAGCTGGTTATTTTCATTTCTCATTATGTTAGTTAGTCGAACGTATTTTTTCCCGACAGCTAATATTTCACGGGGATTATTGCTATACAATTGGTTATGGACGATAGTATTATTATCTAGTTGGCGAATTTTATATTATCGAATCGAACGGGCACGAGGGAGTTTTATTTCACGAGTAGCAATTATCAGTTCTGGTCGGTTAGGACAGGAGATTATGGACGAAATGAAAGATTACGCTAAATATGGACATCAAGTATTAGGAATCATTGATGCAGAAATCACTCCGTCGAATGGAGAACCATCCATGCCTATGTTGGGGAAAATATCGAAATTACATGAATTAGTTTCCCAATTGAAAATTACCGAACTAATTATTGCGGTAACTGGAGTGGCGCCAAATGATTTATTACGCTTAATTTCTTTATGTGAGAATATCGGAGCTCGGGTTAAAGTGAAAGTCCTACCATCGCTCTATGAAGTTACCGTCGGTCGGATAACATTACAGGAAACTGCTGGTATTCCACTGATTGAAATCAAATCGCATGCATTTTCTGGTGTATATCCAGTAATAAAACGATTTCTGGACATTGTAGTTTCATTAGGCGCATTAGTGGTCTTGCTCATCCCGTTTTGTATCATAGCGCTTTTAATAAAATTAACTTCATCTGGTCCGGTATTCTATCGGCAGCAACGTGTCGGTAAAGATGGGAAACAATTTATGCTATATAAATTTCGTACCATGGTCAAGAATGCAGAAGATTTAACCGGACCGGTATTAGCGACTTTAAATGATCCCCGAATAACTCGATTCGGTGCTATTCTCCGAAAGACACGAATTGATGAATTCCCACAATTATTGAATATTCTAAAAGGGGATATGAGTTTGGTTGGACCGCGACCAGAACGGCCTGAATTTGTCAAGAAATTTTATCAATTTGAACCTTTTTATTCCCGGCGTTTGAAAGTGCGTCCGGGACTAACGGGATTAGCCCAGATTCATGGCCGGTATGATACTTCGGTAGAAAACAAGTTGCGATACGATTTAGCTTACGTTTATAATATCTCATTAATGCTAGATTTAAAAATTATATTTTCAACCATCCGGGTAGTGCTCACCGGTAAAGGAGCGAGATAATCAATCTATGACCAGTGAAAATGGAAACTTATATACCATACAAGTTGGGAAAATTCTTTGGCAATACAAACATCTTATTATTGGCTGTAGTGTATTCTGTGGAATGATTGCGCTGATTATCAGTTTTTTTATCCCGAAAACTTATGAAGCCAAAGCGACATTATTGGTTATGCCGCCGAAATTTCAGACTGATGTTCAGCCGACAGCATTTAGTGCACCAACCTATCAAGCGCTGTTAGAAAGTCGGGAGTTGGTTAAGGAAATCATTGACCAATTACAGTTAAAAAAAATTACCGTCGAAGAATTACAGCGGAAAATGAATACAAAAGTGGTTATAGAATCACAACCGAAATCAATATTTACTCCGGTGATATATTTAACTGTGAAATCGGATAGTCCAGAAACCGCAGCAGCGATTGCAAATAAATGGGCAGAACTTTTCGTTGCTCGAACCGAACATTTAAGTTCACGGGAAATTGATCGTGCATATCAATTATTAACTAACCAGTTAGATAGCACCGAACAGAATCTGAAACAGGCAGAAGAAATTGTCAAACAGCTCAAAGAGAAATATAAATTAGAAAACTTACGGAGCGAATTAGCTGGTAAATTGCAGCAGTTAGATGGAAATTCAGCTCCGTCACTATTCAGGGCGCAGCAACCCACCATTATTTCTGTTTATACACCGACTGAAACACAAAAGATAGAACAGGGATATCGTGGATTGCAAGCGAGTATGTTGTATGAGCTAAGTACTACACAAAATCTTTTAGATAAACTTGGACCTCAGTTTTCTCCAGATGAAAGAAATCAGATACAAAAGCGAATTGATATGCTTACTATTCAGATACATGATCTCAATAAAACGATTCAACAGCTGGAAAAAGAGGTACAGAAACTGCAGAACGAAATTGTTACCGGCGAAACACTCATTAGTCGAGCGCAACGGGAAGTTGATAAATATAAACAAACCTATATTATGTTAGCAGAAAAAGCAGAACAAGCAAAAATTGCAAAAGCGGAACAGGTAGAAGATATAAAAATCTTTGCAAAAGCCGTTGTTCCAGAACAACATATATGGCCTAGAAAGGGAGTCATTTCTATCATAGCATTTTTTAGTGGTTTCTTTATTTCCTCAGGCTTTATCGTAACTCGAGAATATTTCCGAACTACATAAATTTGGAGTTTACCTTTTGAAGTTATTATATCTCGCTATTTTCTTGTTCTTCTTTGCGTTTTATACCCTGATCATGGGCGGCCATTTATATTCGCCAGATGAAGAAATAATGTTTCGGACGGCAGAAAGTATGGCGCAATTTCAGGGATTTGCAATTCAACCATTAGTCCCCGGTGGAGATCGATTCACGCAAGCGGATGCGAGCGGTAGATATTATGGTCATTACGGATTAGGTCAACCGTTGTTAGCAGTACCATTGTATTATTTCGGGACAGGGTTGGTGCAGGTTATTCCTGCAGATTGGAATCAAGTGTTTCGGTACCCTGGCAGAACTCTATATGAAAATGTTACCCGATTAGCGGTATCGCGATTTAATCAGGTGGTGACCGCTGTAACCTGTTTATTATTATTTCATTTTGGGATTGTTTTAGGGTATACAAAACGCGCAGCATTGTTGGTAACATTAATCTATGGACTGGCAACAATGGCAATGCCACATGCAAAAACTTTCTTTTCCGAACCATTAGCTACCTTATTACTCTTATTTGCATTTTATAGTTTATATTCCTATAAACTTACCAATAAACTCCGGTGGTTGCTTTGGTCGGGAAGTGCACTTGGCTATGCGATTTTTACGCGAATCGATAGTATCATCACAGTTCCGCTCTATCTAGGATATTTATTGTTTGGGTTAACAACAGTTACTCCATCCCGATGGTTTAAATCCGCAGTTCGACCTATAATCTTCTGGTTAATCCCGATAGGATTATTTTGCGGATTAGTTGCCTTATATAATTACGTGCGGTTCGGTTCGGTAACTTCAACCGGCTACGAATCCGAAGGATTAACTTTTAGCTATCCGTTATTGGATGGGTTATATGGATTGTTGTTCAGTTCAGGAAGGAGTATTTTTCTTTTTTCGCCACCGATACTTTTGTTCTTTATCGCACTGAAAACATTCTGGCAGGAAAAACGATACGAATCTTACTTCTGCTGTGCAATTGCGGTAGTATATCTTTTATTTTACGCTAAATGGGAAAGCTGGGCAGGTGGATGGTGTTGGGGTCCCCGGCATATATTCCAAATCCATATATTTTTGTTGATACCAGTTTTAGCGTTATTTGAAAAGTATATTAGAAAACCTCATTCCTTGTTCTGGGCTTGGATTGTGCTCTTGACTGCGGTTGGTATGTTTGTTCAGATAACCGCTATTCTCGTAAGTTTTATGGATTATCATCACTGGTTACTCACCCAGGTACCTGCGTTATGGTATTCATTATATATTCCAGCACATTCGAGTTTAATCGGATATTGGGAAATTGTCCGGCAAGGGATAATCGATTTATTTTTCCTGCAACTTTGGCAATCAAGTTTACCTATATGGATAAAAAGTTTACCGATAGTAGCGGTACTGATTCTATTGTTCACAGGATATTATATAGTTCGGGTTGTCTCTCTAGAAGACAACCGTGAGCTCATACAAGCATAAATTAGTGTATATAAACAACATTTAATATTTTATAATAGATTACAATATTAATTAAGGATAACCATAAGTTCAAATGGAAGCGTTAACCATAATAATCCCAGCATTTAATGAATCGGCTAGTATCGGTAAAGTTATTGATGAAATTAATTCCATATTAACTGGAAAAGAATATGAACTCATTGTAATTGATGACGGGTCAACCGATGGAACCGCTGAAATAGTGAAAAATAAACCGGTTAAACTTATCATTCATCCGGAAAATCGAGGATATGGCGCAGCAATTAAAACCGGAGTAAATCAAGCGAAATATGATTGGATACTCATTCTTGACGCTGATGGGACATATCCTGTAGAGGCTATCCCACAGTTAATTTCTGAACGAAACGAGTATGACATGGTTGTTGGCGCACGGAAAACTATTCCCGCTTCACGGAGATTAGCGAAATGGACGCTATCGAAACTAGCCAATTATCTTGCAGAGACACAAATTCCAGATTTAAACTCCGGACTTCGTGTATTTCGAAAAGATTTAATTCACCAATTCCGGCACATCTTACCAAACGGATTTTCATTTACCACAACTTTAACCTTAGCGCTGCATTGCAATGGATATTTTGTTAAATATGTTCCAATAGAATACCGGACTCGAATTGGGCAATCAAAAATTAAGCCGATTAAACATACCGCTGATTTTTTTATTTTAATTCTGCGGACTATTGTTTATTTTAATCCAATCCGCATATTCTTACCAGTAAGTCTCATGTTAATCCTACTTGGATTATTTATTGGGATATATAGCAAATTCATTCTAGGAACACTGATGGATGTATCAACGATCACTTGTGTGGTTACAGGAGTTGAAATCGCTATCCTCGGTTTATTAGCCGACCTTCTTATCCATCGTGCTCAGTAATCTCAATGGAGAATCCATAGACACGATGAATCCCGCGTCATATACCGTATGATATATAACAACCTGGATATGCGAAGCGCTGGTTTGAGTATCCTATGAAAATATTATTATTGAATCCACCGCATTTAAGCGGAACTATTTATATGAAAGAACTCGGTCGTTGCGGAAGAAAGAGTATTGCTGGTGAACTCTGGCCACAAACGGGACTAGCATATCTAGCTGCAGTATTGCTACAGTCAGGTCATGATTGTAAAATTCTAGACGCCATGGCAGAGGGTATCACGATAATTGAACTACAGCACCAGATAAACCGTTTCGCGCCTGAATTGATTGTTATTCATACGACCACGCCAACGTTTAATAATGACGCAGCAGTAATTGAATTCATCTCGAAATCTCAACCTCAGGATTCGAAACTCAAACTTGGTTTTACTGGAACCCATGTAACCGTGCTTCCCTATGAATCATTAGCTGCATCCGTGGCTGATTTTATTCTTATTGGAGAAGCGGAATACACATTATTAGAATTAGCAAACGAGTTTAATGCTGATTGGAGTAAAATCTCTGGATTAGCGTTTCGAGATAAAAGCGGGCAAATCCAAATCAATTCACGGCGTCCATTAATTTCAGATTTAGATACCATTCCATTTCCGGCGCGTCATTTATTGCCAAACCAAAAATATCGAATGCCATTTTTCGATGGAGAACCATTTGTTACGATCATTCCCTCTCGTGGTTGTCCTTATCAATGCACGTTCTGTCGAGCAGGCGCGGTTTGGGGTGAAAAAATTCGACTGCGGTCAGTACAGAATGTTTGCGATGAAATTGAATTGGTTATTAATCAATACAATATCCGCAATATTGTTTTTATGACTGATGCATTAACCTTAAAAAAATCGTGGACAGTTGAGTTATGTAATATGATCCAAATGCGCAAACTCAACTTTCGTTGGATTGGGAATAGCCGGGTTGATACCGTAGATTTTGAAATGTTGAAATTAATGCACGCTGCAGGTTGTGAATTGATTTCCTATGGCATTGAATCGGGTAATCAGGAGATACTTGATAGAGCGAAAAAAAGAATAACGTTAGCTCAAGCAGAACAGGCGATTCGATGGACGAAAGAAGCGGGGATTTTAGCGTTTGCCTATTTTATAATAGGGTTACCTGGAGAAACTTGGGAGACCATCGACCAATCAATTTCATTTGCAAAAAAGCTCGATCCGGATTATGTTAATTTCCATATCGCCACACCTTTTCCTGGTACCGAATTATATCAAATCGCTAAAGATAACCATTGGCTGATTACCGACGATTGGAGTCAGTTCGAAGAAGAGGGTTCCGCAGTAATGCGGACTGAACATCTTACCGCATCAGATTTAATACAAGCACAGAAGAAAGCGATGCGGCAGTTCTATTTCCGTCCGAGACAATTTGGTAGAGAAATTATGCGAATTAGGAATGTCAAAGATTTAAAAAAGAAAATTCATGCGGGACTGAAAGTGTTTTCTGATTTTTGAAATAACGATTATCCAATTTTAACCAAAACCGATTCCACCGATTAAAACTATCACTCTGTGTACTCGAAATGTAATCTGTGTAATGACTATTTTGTATAGCTTTTTTTGAACAATTGTGATATATTGTATGATAGAGAAGACCTATGCAAGAGTTAATAGAAAAAGCTAATATATTAATAGAAGCTTTGCCATATATCAAAGAATTTTCTGGGAAAACTATTGTTATGAAATATGGCGGAGCCGCGATGGTTAAAGAAGACTTGAAAGAAACTACGATGCAAGATATCGTTCTGATGAAATACGTTGGAATGAATCCGGTGGTGGTACATGGTGGCGGCCCAGAAATTACTGAGTTTATGACCCAGCTTGGGTTAGAGCCGAAGTTCGTTCACGGACACCGATATACCGATGAACGAACGATTGAAATAGTCGAGATGGTTTTAACTGGAAAGATTAATAAAGAGATAGTGTCATTATTAAACCAGCATGGCGGTTCTGCGGTTGGGATAAGCGGGAAAGATGCGAATTTAATTCAGGCTAAAAAGTTTATTCCAACTAACCATCGTGGTATCCCTGAAGAAGATGTCCCAGATTTAGGTTTTGTCGGCGATATTGACCAGGTTAATCCACAAATTATTCAGGCGTTAACACAAGATGGTTTTATTCCGGTTATTTCACCATTAGGAGCAGACAAAACCGGACGAGGGTATAATATCAATGCAGATTTAGTTGCTGCAGCGATTGCGGGTGCATTGCGCGCAGAAAAACTAGTGTTATTAACTGATGCCCCTGGGATTCTACGTAATCCAAACGATGAATCGAGTTTAATCCCGACAATTCATAAGAACGAAATCGAATTTTTGATTGAAGATAAGATTATTTCTGGAGGTATGTTACCCAAAATTGAGGCGTGCATCCGGGCATTAGAATCTGGAGTAGCGAAAACGCATATTATTGACGGTCGGGTTCCGCATGCGGTATTATTAGAGATATACACCCAAAAAGGTATTGGAACAGAAATACTATTATAAGTAGGAGGTATAACGAGCATGTCGAAAATAAAGATTCTTGTCGCTGAAGATGAATCTGATATTGCCGAAGTATTTCGGATCGTCCTTGAATCGAAAGGGTATGAACCGATCATCACTGCTGATGGAGAAGAAGCATTAAATCAGATTAAGCGGCAGAAACCGGATATGTTGATTCTAGATGTAATGATGCCGAAAATGTCGGGGTATACACTGGTTAAAGAGCTCAAAAAGGATTCGGAATTAGCTGGGATTCCTATAATGATGGTTAGTGCCATTAGTCAAGGGTCAAATAAACCGGATGAATTCTGGCAACAGGGGATGGGCGTTGATGATTATATTACTAAACCATTTGACCCATCGGATTTATTAAAACGGATTGAAAATCTTCTGCGAAAAAAACGGGAAGGTTGGTTGGATAAAGACCGTCAACCTTTTTTAGCAGCGCAAGCTATGGGGCTTGCAACGGAACCGATGTCGAAACCTGCCGTAAGTCAGGAGAGCAAACCACAACCACAACCGGAGTCAGCGAAACGTATAGCAAAGACTGTGACGCCGGAAGATGTTGTTCGCACCTTTATCGAATCGTGGAATACGCAATCGTTTGATAAAGAATATCTGTGTTTATCAGACCGATTACATGGAAATGTTGACCTAGTGGATTATGTAGCTCGGCGAAAAAGTTATTATCAGGAAACGATGGCAAGCGGCACTTTACGGCAGGAACTACGTCAAATTATCTCCGTAACGGGAGACCCAAAAGAGACGAAAGTAACTGTAATTAGAGCTGATATCCGTTCTGGGAAAGAACAGCAATTCCGTGAAGTATATACTTTAGCGCTACTTGGAGGAACGTGGAAAATAATCAACGTTCGCCGATTGACAACGTAACTCGCTTAGTAAGAAATACAAAAAGTACTAGGAAAACCTAGATTTTTATTCCTAGTACTTTTTGCGCGAGTGCCTCTATGTTATTGGTATTTATTCTTCGCTGTCTCTTTCCTCGTATTGTTTCATTTCGTTGATAAATTTCGTTTTCTGCTCTTCGGTTAAAAGCGAGAGTAATTCATCTATCAATTTCTGCTCTTGTTTTCGGAATTTCGATTCAGCGGTTTTTAATTCTTTTGATTTAGCCTCTGCAGCTGAGATATCCCCAGATTTTTTAAGCTTTTTGATTTCAGCATTTAGTGCGGTTCGAGTTGAAACATATTGGTCTCGCAATTCTACCAAAGCATGTAATTTCGGGAGAAAATCTTTCTGCTGTTCAGGAGTCAAATTCAGTTTCTGGATTAACCATTGTTCATATTCTTCGACAGAATCAATTGAAGGGAGATATTCTGGGTATACATTTTGCATTTCATCACGATATGTCGGAGGATACGGATAAACTGGTTCCGGATAAGGTGCAGGATAATAATATACCGTGTGCGGAGCTGGATACAAAACAATATTTACAGGCATCGGTTTCCACCATACCCAGAACCACCAATGTCGAATTGCAGGAGGTGGTGGAGCCCAATACCACGGTAATGGCGGTCGCGGTCCATACCATGGTCGTGGCGGAACAACAACCCACGGTCGAGGCAACGGTGGCGGTAAATATGGACGCCAAACCGGTGGTGGCGGATATCGCCAATATGGCGGTAAAGGAGCTCTAGGAGGCACGGGTGGTGGTGGTACAGCATTCACAGAATTGATTATTCCAAACACAAATCCAGCTATCAAACTGGATAGAATCAACCGTTTCATAGAGTTTACCCTCCTTTCTTATACTGTTTGATTACAGTGATTTAATTTTGATACGAAGATTTAAATCACAGTAATCGTGCTATCTATCCAAACATTGTGCAAAAATCACGCCATAAATTTGCTATATAGGAATAAGCTGGATTCAGAATGGCAAGATTCTCATATAACCATAAGGTACAATTCTAGTACCACTTTGCACGACCTCACAATCAAATAAGGCAAATGAGGTAAATTATATACCCTAAAACCTGATACAATTAGTTCTTGATAGTAATGATTTTGTTAATTATATAAAAACATTTGCGTAATTTTGCTAGAACCTTTATACTAATTATTATAAAATAGTTATAACCTAGCAGAAGATATGAGGAAAAAGATTTTTCCTCGGAGCGTTTTTCAATCTTCTGCTTTATTATACCAAAATGACAGAGGTTACCATGGTTATTCCATATATTATCATATTTATATTCGGGTTAGCTATTGGCAGTTTTTTGAACGTTTGTATTTATCGTATCCCATTAAATCAATCGATTGTTAAACCTCGGTCACATTGTCCGAAATGTAATGCACTGGTCGCTTGGTATGATAATATCCCACTATTAAGTTATTTAATCTTACGAGGAAAATGTCGGCATTGTAAAACTCCGATTAGTTTCCGTTATTTTATTGTCGAATTATTAACCGGTATTCTCTTTGTTATTGTCATTTGGAAATTCGATGGGGTGAATTTTGTATCATTCACCTATTTAGTTGTTGTCGGGTCATTAATTGCCCTGACTTTTATTGACCTTGACCATTTCATTATTCCGGATGTTATAACCTATCCAGTTATGATACTTGGTGTGGTAGTAAGTATTATCCTGGTTTTTATACCGAATCCAACGTTTCTTATTAGCGGGGAGATGTCAGGTCCATTTTCCGCAGCGACAGGAAAATGCTATCCGGTTTATAATTCGTTATTTGGTTTTGCGGTAGGTGGCGGAATATTATGGTTGATTGGCATAACCGCAAAATGGCTCATTAAAAAAGAAGCGATGGGCGGTGGTGATGTAAAACTACTCGCTGCACTGGGAACGTTTATCGGATATAAATTAGTTTTATTAACCTTAATACTTGCATCGTTTGTTGGTTCGATTATTGGTGCATTCGTGTTAATACAAGCTAAACGAAAAGAAAAGGAAACGACACCGTTCGGGCATTACATCCCGTTCGGTCCGTATTTAGCGCTCGGAGCGTTTATCGCGTTAATTTGGGGGAATGATATCATTAATTGGTATTTCAATCATTTATTAGGGTTTACAGAATTACCTCCAGGAGTACGATGATGAATATTTCTGGAACCACGCAACTCATCGGGTTGTTCGGATATCCGGTGAAACATACTTTTTCGCCAATTATCCATAACGCAGCGTTTACGTTCCTCGGACTCGATTTCGTTTATATCCCGTTTAGTATTCCGCCGGAGAGACTGAATTTAGCTATGAAAGCGATTGTTCCGCTGGGATTTAAAGGATTGAATATAACCATTCCACATAAAGAAACGGTTATTCCATTACTAGATGAAATTTCACCAACAGCGGAATTAATCGGTGCGGTGAATACCATAAAAATTGATGCGCAGGAACGGCTGATTGGATATAATACCGATGGGGTAGGGTTTATTACCGCTTTATTATCAGAATTAAATATGGTCATAGAAGGCAAAACCATGGTATTACTAGGTGCCGGTGGTGGAGCTCGCGCGGTAGGAATACAATCAGCATTATCTAACCTTAAAGCAATATATATTATGGATATAGTTAAAGAACGGGCGCAGAAATTAGTTGCTGATATAAAACGAAGTAATCCGAAGGTCGCAGCGGAATCAATCGAATTCGTGGATTTGCAATCAGTTTTATCGAAAGCGGATATTCTTGTTAATGCGACTCCAATTGGTATGCAACCGGAAGACCCGCTTCTGATTCAACCGGAATGGTTAAACAAAGAGTTGAAAGTATTTGATTTAATCTATAATCCATTAGAAACAAAATTGGTTCGTACGGCAAAAGAGAGAGGATGTAGCGCTACTAACGGTTTAAGAATGTTGATTGAGCAGGGTGCCGCTGCATTTGAAATCTGGACTGGAATTCAACCACCGGTTGAAATAATGCAACAAGCTATCTTAGATTATCTTGCAAGATCTAAACAAAGTAGTTGATAACAAGAAGAAAACAATCCTTATTGCCATTCATAAAAAGGAGTACCTATGATTCGATATTTAACCGCTGGTGAATCGCATGGCCAAGCAATAACCGCTATACTTGATGGTATTCCAGCTGGGTTAGAAATTTCGATTGACGCGATCAATTTAGAGTTGAAACGACGCCAAATGGGGTATGGTCGCGGAACGCGCATGCAAATTGAATCTGATACTGTTGAGATTATTTCGGGGGTTCGTTTCGGGAAAACGCTCGGCAGTCCGATAACGCTATTCGTTCGAAATAAAGATTGGGAAAATTGGCAGGAGAAAATGGCGGTTGAACCCTTACCTGCAGGGAAAACATTTTCTCCGTTGACCCAGCCGAGACCAGGTCATGCGGATTTAGTCGGTGCAATTAAATTTGGACATAGAGATATTCGGAATGTACTGGAACGCAGCAGTGCGCGAACGACGGTAGCAATTGTGGCGATAGGTGCTATTACGAAACTGTTTTTGAAAGAGTTTAATATTAACATTACGAGTCAGGTCACGAATATTGGCGGAGTACAAAGTTCGGTTGATGTTTCGCAATGGTCAATTGATAAAATAGCGCAGTTAACAGAGGCATCATTAGTTCGGTGTGTATCACCTGAAATTAGTTTAAAAATGCAGGAAATAATTGATACTGCAAAAGAACATGGGAATACTGTTGGCGGCATCTTTGAAATATTAGTTGATGGTCTCCCGATAGGGTTGGGGAGTTATACCCAATGGGATAATCGGCTGGACGGAAGATTAGCGCAAGCGATTATGAGTATCCCCGCGATTAAAGGAGTTGAATTCGGAGCCGGATTCGCAGTTGCGAATAAATTTGGGTCACAGGTTCACGATGCTATCTATTATGAACAAGGAAAGTTTTTCCGAAAAACCAATAATGCCGGTGGACTTGAAGGCGGGGTAACTACTGGAGAACGATTGGTTATTCGAGCGGTAATGAAACCGATTTCAACCTTAATGCAACCGTTAGATTCCGTTGATTTGGTTTCAAAAGAGAAAACAGTTGCAGCAACAGAACGGTCAGATGTATGCGCTGTTCCTTCAGCAGCGGTTGTGGGTGAATCAATGGTTGCAATAGAATTAGCGAACGCTATGTGCGAAAAATTCGGTGGAGATTCGCTTCCTGAAATGAAGCAGAACTATTGCAACTATGTAGATTATATCAAGAAATTATAAGGAAGGTTTTAACTCTGGTCGGGGCGACCGGATTTGAACCGGTGACCTCTTGCACCCCAAGCAAGCGCGCTAAACCGGACTGCGCTACGCCCCGCATTGGTATGATATATCCGAGAGTATCGTTTTTGGTTATCGATTCAGTTTGGTTAGGATAGCGTTCAATTCTTTTTTGGTATAATTGAGCAATTCGACTAATTCCTGTTTTTTCTCCGGCGGTAATTCTTCTTCCGCTAATTTCCGTTTTGCTCCTGCAATAGTATATTGTTCTTCATAGAGTAGGTGTTTAATTCGCTGCAGTTTTTCAATATCCTTCTGTTTATATTTCCGTTGGCCACTACTACTTTTTAAAGGTCGTAATGTCGGGAATTCGGTTTCCCAATATCGGAGCACGTATTCTTTTATTCCGAGGAGTTTACTTACTTCCCGTATCGTATAATAAAGTTTTTCCGACGGTATTTTTGCCATAGTCAATTGTTTAATTAGACTATGCAAGTATAACGAGTTACGTGAAAATTGTCAAGAAAAACTTTAAAATAGTTAGAGCGTAAACGAAGCTAACCGATTTTGGATATCGTATGCGGTTAATGCATCAATGATTTCGTCCAGTTCACCGGAAAGTATTACTTCAAGGTTATGCCAGCTTTGTCCAATACGATGGTCAGTAATACGATTTTGCGGGAAATTATACGTCCGAATTTTTTCACTCCGTTCACCGGAACCGATTTGCGCCCGACGGGTTTCAGAAATCTGCTGATGTTGTTCCTGCCGTAGTTTATCTAATAATCGTGCACGGAGCACTTTCATAGCTTTCGCTTTATTTTTAATTTGAGACCGTTCATCTTGACAGCGGACAATCATACCAGTTGGTAAATGCGTGATTTGAACCGCTGAGTAAGTCGTATTTACTCCTTGACCGCCAGGACCACCGGAACAACAGATATCAATTTTTAAATCTTCCGGTTTAATCTCTAATTCTATCTCTTCCGCTTCTGGGAGAACCGCTACCGTTACCGTGGAAGTATGGATTCGGCCACTTGCTTCCGTAACCGGTATGCGTTGAACTCGATGCACACCCTGTTCATATTTTAATCGGCTATAAACACGTTTCCCTTCAACACTAAATATAATTTCTTTATACCCGCCTAAATCGCTCTGATTCCCGTCGATAATTTCAAGTTTCCATCCCTGTTTTTCAGCATATTTGCCATACATCCGAAATAAATCGCCAGCAAATAATGAAGCTTCCTCTCCGCCAGTACCCGCCCGGATTTCAACAATAATATTCTTTTCATCATTTGGGTCTTTCGGGAGCAACGCTTCTTTCAATTCTCGTTCGAGTTTAATCAGTTTCTCTTCCAGAACCGGTAATTCGGTTTTCGCTAATTCAACCACAGCTTTATCCGCATCGGCTAGTAATAATTTCGTATCTTCTTTTTCCTTTTCAACCGTTTTATATTCCAAATATTTTGTTACAATCGGATTCAATCCGGATAGCGTTTTACCAATTCGAGTTAATTCCGATGGATTACTTGCAATAGCAGGATTGCTTAACATTGATTCAAGTTCGGTTTTCTGTTTGACAATTGCATCAAGTTTAGCGATTAGATTATTGTCCATAACCTATACCCAAAGAAATAGTTTGGTATGTTTGATGTCAGTTTTTCTTTATAACTCTAATGTTTTATATAGTGCAGTTAATGCAACTTCAATTTGTTTATCGTCCGGTTCACGGGTAGTAATGCGTTGCAGCCATAATCCCGGAGCGATTAACCAGCGGATATACCATCGGTTTTTTCTTTTTGCAGCGAATTTATTGATTTCATAAGCGACCCCAGCAATCGGGAGAACGAGTATGATATGCAGTGGGATTAAAATCAATTTTTGTTTCCATACGGATAATCCGTTGAACGCAGGAGTTAACCAACTTAAGATACTTGGAATAATGGCAAATATGAAAATACTGATTAATAGCACCATAATAATAAAACTAGTCCCGCAGCGAGGATGTTTAGTCGAAAATTGTTTAACATTATCAACATTCAGTTCTAAACCGGATTCGTACGCAAAAATACTTTTATGTTCCGCCCCGTGATATTCAAATACCCGCCGTATATCCTTTAAAAATGATATCGCAATAATATACCCAAGAAAAATCAGGATGCGCAAAAGCCCAGCAACAATATGAAACCAAAATGAAGTAAACGCTTGTTTCGCCAACCCGATATCCGAACCGTTTTGCGTTCCGCTATGGATAGCGGTCTCTTGAATTCCGAGCCATTGCGTAACTACGTTCGGGATAACGATAAATAGGAAAATTCCTAGGAAAAATGCTACCAATACTGATACCACGAGCGATACCGGACCAAACGCTTTTTTTTCTTTTTCCGGTTGCGGCTCTTCTGCTATGGCGATATTTGCAGAAAATTCTAGCGCTCGGAACCCTATCGCTAGCGATTCAATGAGAACAATGATCCCACGAATAAATGGAATCCCTAGCCATCGATATTTTTGGTGCAACGGTATGCGCGATTCCTGATGAGTGATGATATTCCCGTTCGGATGGCGAACCGCAATCGTATATCCTTTAGACCCGCGAATCAAAACTCCTTCAATTACCGCTTGACCGCCGACCGCAAAATCTTCTTTAGAAATAGAGAACATATTGCTCGTGCTTGAATTATGGGTAAATAAAAAATGCAGGGTAGTCTATATTGCGGTTATACCCAAGGGTATAAATAGTAAACTACTATCCTGCATTATAAGGGAAACGAAGCTAACTACTGGTTTTTTTCGCTGCGCTCGCTGTAGCGGTAACCGCAGCAGTTTTTTCCGCTCTTCTCTGGAATCGGTCAACTCGACCAGCAGAATCGACTAATTTCTGTTTCCCGGTAAAAAAGGGATGACAGGCGGAACAGATTTCGACATGGTAGTCTTTTCTGGTACTACCGGTTTCATATACGGCACCGCAAGCGCATTTTATGGTTACTTGATAATACTGCGGATGGATTTTCTCTTTCATCAGCTCTCTACTCCTTTATTAAGAAAACTTTATGTATTGAACTATCTATTATATCAAAAAATCCCTCTTTTGTCTAAAATTTGATTATCGAAGTAAGTAAGAAAGCTGAACTACTGGAGTTGAGTGGGAATTGCTCAAAGCAATTCCCACTCAACTCCACAGGTTAAACAAATGTAAGGTAGGTAGAGCGGGTTATTTACCTATTTCGAGATTCGAATTGTTGATAGTAGAATTGAGCTAAAACCGGATTTTTTGCAATATTTTGATAATAGAGCGCAAGGTTATAATATGCTTCTCGGTTCGATGGAGCTATAGCGATTGCCTGTTTATATTTTTCTACCGCTAAATCGAATTTACCTAATTCATAATAAATAGTTCCGAGATTATTATACACCTGGGAGAAATCTGCCCCGATCGTTTCAGCACGAGAAAAATGGTCAAATGCTTTCTTCTGGTCGCCAATTGCGAGATAATATTTCCCGAGATGGAAATGGTAATCAATTAACGCTTCTCGAACATAGAAATTCACGATACGGGTAATAAGATTATTCTGTTCCCAGGAATGGTAATATCTATCAATATCTTCAAGTTCTGCTGGGTTAAAGTAAACTCGAGATGTATCTGTTACAGAGACGACACGATAAAAATAGCTATCATGTTTGAGTGTATATCCAGGGAAAGCAGTCATTTCGACAGGAATTTCGAAAAATATCTGGTGTTGATTGTTATTTCGTGCGAGGAGTTGGTTGAAATATTGGGTACGCCGTTCTGCCATTTCTGGTTCGGATAATTGCCATTTTTGTTTCCGGTATCCCCCGCTCGCATCTTCAAACAATCCTCCGCTCATATCATAGATAGTAATATCTGGTCGTTGTTTATTAACAATTTTTTGATAAGCGAGTGTAAAATTATTACTATCGCGTATGGAGAAGAGAATAGCGTTTTGTGGTAATGCAGATAATATATTTTTCCCATACAGTTCACCGAATCTATTACCAAGCCGATTGTTAAGTTTATAGTTACTCAGCAATGGAATTAGTGGTAAGAGTAATAATATATAAGCGATTGATTTATTTATCGTTAAATAGTATTTCTGTAAGTATCGCATTATGAATGATATACCGAATGATATCCAGATAGCTACTATCAAGTATGACGGGATAAAAAAGACATGCGCGAGTGTAATTTCTTCGGTAGTAATCCGATAGTTAATAAGATATATTAATCCGAAGCTATACAAAATAAATATCCCGAGTAAAAGCCAGGAAAACGGCTGAATTTGGCACGTAGAACTGGGTTTATTCTTCCAAAAAAGAAATAGCATACCTACCATAGCAAAGCCGAGCATGAACGGACTGAATTGAGCGCTGAGCAGTTTTCCATACACGATAACCTGCTGAAGTAGCAAATCTAACGTTCTTGGCAGAGTAAAATTAAAACTCATACTTCCATATTGTTTTCGAACTAAATGGGCAACGAACCGTTCTACATTATCTGGAATACCCCAGTTTACTGGCGGATTTAATGTTGCGCGAAGTGGGAGATATACATAGAGTGCTAGTCCGAGGATGAAGAAAAAAATGAGCATGAGATAAACGGTTATATAAGTTTCTCCGACTTTTTTCGGTTGTCCCGAATTCGATTTTTTAGATTGTTTTTGTTTATTCACTCGTACAGTTCGTATATGAATATAAATGATAAATAGAATATAGAGCGGTAACCATAGCAGGAGCGTATGGTGATTGGATAATCCTAATCCGAAACATAATCCTGATACATACAGATATTGTATTCCAGCATTATGCGGTGTAGGTTTATGTGGAGTAACGTTCATTTGTCGTTCACTCCATAGATAGAGACAAAGTAAAATAACGATGGTAAAAAAACTATTCATCGCATAACTGCTTTTCCCGATATTCGCCTGGCTCCAGAACGTCTGCGAAAATGCGAAGAGTAAGCTGCCGCTAGCAGCAGCGAATTGATTATTAGTTAATTTGATTAATAGGAGGAACAGGAAAAAGATTGTTCCTGCAGCGAAAAAAGCTGAAAGAAGATTTATCCGATATGCAATATCGCCGACGGGAATCCACGTGAAGATTTTACCGGTTAAACAGAGTAGGGGATACCCTGGCGGATGCGCGATTCCGAGCGTATACGCAGCTGCGGTTAATTCTCCGCTATCGCCAACATATACCGTGGGACAGAGAGTATAAAGATATATACAGCATGCAATGCACGCAACTATAATTCCGATTAACCGTGTAGAAGAGATCATTGAATGTATTATTGGTTGGATTTTACTATAGTTCTCTCCATCGAAACTATGACTAGACTTAATGTTTGTTTATTTAACCTTGGTTAGACTTTGAATATATTTTGGTAACTATTTTCAGGGTATAGTCGTTTACTTTCAGCGATTGCTTTCTTGAGAAAGCAATTCTGTTTTCTCATTTTATTGAATTCATCTGGAGTATAAACTAAGGGTTCTATAGGTAAATCGGTAAGTTGGAGTACTGTAGCAATTCGTTCAAACATCTTTCCTTGAAAATCACCAACAATAATCAAATCAATATCACTACCTTCATGGAGTTGGTTTCTAGCGAATGAACCAAAAAGATAGATACGGTGAATTGAATATTTCCGAAGTAACCGGGTGATAAATTTTTTCATTTCTTGAGTAATTGTTTCACGGTGGTCAATATTAATGTTGCATAGTTTAGGCATTGTTTTGCATCCTTTTTATCATAATAATCAACTGGTGCAGTATCCGCATCTAATCCATTCGGATATCGAGTCGGAATATAATAGCTGTCGAGAATTCGAGCAGGAGTATCTAATTTCAAAAATCTTTTTTCTTTTTTTTGTGCTTCATTAATCAACAGTTTTATTGAATGAGTGGTTAACGAGGTATATCCTAAATTATAGAGGTATGCTTTGAGAGCCTTTTCAGCGCTCTGCTGTGCTTGAAAACAACTCCATTCATAATTTCTATCAGCGAAACTATCATTTGCAGCTTTTAAATCAGCTTCCGCTTGCCGGAACCATAACTGTGCTTGTTTCCGCATAAGATATTCCTTTCTAACGTAATTATAATACCATGAAACAATGAAATCAGGAAAGTTTGGTAATAGTAAACAGGCAAAATAAAAAACCGTTTTGAGATTGAATCAGAACGGGTTAGTAGAACGCAATTTTGTCTGAATAGAGAAATACTATTTTTGTATTCCGTTCAAATCGCGATAATTCGACTGGTAACCAGGAGGTTTTTGTCAAGGTGCTAACGCCATATTTTATACAAGATGGATAATATTTCCTTTTCTATCTAACAGAAAGCTTAGAAGCATTGATAGTAGCCGCAATCTGATTTTTTTCTAGCAGATACAGTTTTGGGTTAAAACAAACGGCAGCTATTCGCGATAAGGGGATTTCTTGTGGTATCGTTTTAATCGCGCGTGAAATTGTGTACGGAGATTATTATCTGAAGTAAGGTTAATCGCTTGTTGAATGTACTCAATAGCGCGGGTAAACTCGCCCGTTTCAGCGTAGGCGGCAGCTAATGTATCAAGAATATTCGCATCGCTGAATTTCGTTAATTTCGCAGCTTGTAATGCGAGTGCAACCGCTTTATATCCGTTCCGAATTGATGCATCTGATGATGTTGCATAGAGCCAAGCGAGATCGTTCAATGCCGGGATATAATTCGGATTCGTTTTCAAGATTTGTTGAAAAATCGTTATTGTTTCTTGCACTCGATTGAGCTGCTGATATACTTTCGCTAGGTTCTGTAATAGTTCAATCCGTTCAGGGGATTTTTGTAATGCAGTTTGGAGAACGGTTAATGCATCATTGAGTTTATTCTGAGAAATATAAATTGACGCGAGCATATCATACGATAAAAGGAAATCCGGTTGGAATTGTATTGCGAGTTTAAATTCAGATATTGCGGATTCGATTTGGTTGGTTTTAAGATAAATAATACCGAGATTATGATGCGCTTCACTATAATCAGGTTGCAATGCAATCGCATGTTGGAATTCGTTTTGCGCTAATGCTAACTGATTGAGTTGTGCATACGTCATACCTAAACCGTTATGGAGTAATGCTGAATTCGGATTAACTCGTATCGCTTGCTGGAAAACTGAAACCGCAGCGGGAAAATTTCCTTGTTCTGTATAAAGGGTAGCGAGGTTATGTAACGCTTGAATGAACTGCGGTGCACGTTGTATCGCTTGTTGATAGGATTGAATAGCGAGCTCAACTTGTCCGCGTTTACGATATTCATTCGCGAGATTAAAATATACCCGAGGTCCGCTCGGATATTTTGCCGCTTGCGAAAACAGCGTGTAATCATTGTGCCAATCACGGTTTCGAATAGCTGTCCGTATGGATAACCCCAGAACCAATACGGCTAAAATACTCCAAATCCATTTTTTATCTTTCAACAAATACAACGTATATGCGGTAATCCCAGCTATACCAATAAACGGTAGGTAGAGATATCGTTCGCCGAACGGATTATATATCGGGATAATATTTACTACCGGCAGTAATGCGATGAGAAACCAGAGTAGACCCCAGCGATATATGTTCGGTGATTTAATGATAGCAAAAATTATTCCCGCTCCGAGAATTACGC